>NZ_JADEWA010000024.1:0-25187 GCF_015207865.1 Dolichospermum sp. LEGE 00246 | reverse complement strand
TAATTTATGGCAATCTATAATTTACCTGTTTTGTTCTGTTCTGTTTTTCTCCTCTATTTTCTGACTTTTTTCCTAGACTTTAAATTTTTCCTTAACGATCGCTTGACAATCAAGACAGTCGCTACAAATCAAGGCTATGGGTTTTACGTTAAGTTGAATTTGAGGATGCGTCCATTTTGGGTATAATTACAAGTAAACGTAATTTTACAAAGTTGTGGAATATCGTGATTACAAAAAATAAACAAGTCCCAGCACAGAAATCCGTAATCAAGAGCAAACAGACTGTAGTATTCCCAAGTATTTTGCAGAAAACGCTGCTGGAAGAACTGCGTTGCGGTTATGGAAGTTGTTCCTATAGTGGCTGTTATTGTCAAAAATATGAAGGTAATGCCAGCACTTGTCAAAATTCAGGTTGTGGACACAGCTATGATCAACACTGGTAATACTTGACTCTTGATCACCACACAGGTTACAAATTTTATGCCTATCATCAGAGATTATTGTGCCGGCATGGATGTGGCTATGGGCTACAATCCCCTCACAGGTGAGATATACGATACCTATGTGGATTATGGAGACTTAGTTCCCGCGGGTGGGCAGACTGGACAAACAGCCGATTTGTTATTCAAACGAGTCACATCTAGTGCTGAACTGAGTAGCGTCTTAGGAATTGATTTTGAGGCAAATCTGAACGCTTCCTGGTTTCAGGGAAGTGGTTCTGTGAAAGCTAAAGCTGTGAGTGATTTTAGCCAAAAATCTACCGAATATTCTACCTTTTCCGTGCTGTATGTCAAAGTCCGCGACATTGAGAAAAACCTGAAAATTGTTGATTTGAGTCCCAGAATAATTAAGTTTATCAATCAAAATGGAATAGATGAATTTTATCGGCGGGCGGGTTATGAATATATCTCTGGAATAATTACAGGTGGTGAATTCGTCAGTACCATTGAGATTATTTCTAGTGATAGGGAAACTAAGGAAAAAATGGATGCGGAACTGAGCGCCCAAATTTCCTATAGCAATGTTGTTTCTATTGATGCTAAGGCTGAAATAAAGTCTAGATTTGCCAACCTAGCAAAATATAGCAATGTGCGAATTGAAGCTCGTTGTTATCGCACAGGTGGTGCTGGGTCACTGGTGACAACTCCCGCAGATGCTCTAGAATATGCAGTCAATTTTCCAGATTCGGTGCGAAAATCGGCGAGTATTTTGCAGGTACTTTGCAAACCTTATCACGATTTGCTATCTTTTCCTACGGCAATGCAAGCGATCGATATGATGACTTTGCAAAAGAAAACACCGGTATTGCAAGGTCTTTGGGAGCGCTCACAGCGGATTTCTAAACAAATTGCTGATGTGGAATATATTCTTCTAAATCCACAGCAATTTGCTCAGGTAAATGAGGCTGTTTTGAGAACAGGAAAAGCCCAGTTAGAACATCAGTTAGAAGAAGTTAATGATCAAGCAATCCAGTTTGCTAAAAACTCCATAAAATCAGGTAATGTTGTTGATTTTCCCCCCATTCCTTTAGCTTTACCAATGCGCGGGGTAGAACTCAAGTCAGCCGTAGGACAGGATTATACTAAATTACAAGATTTACTCTTTGCAAAAAACTGGAGAGAAGCAAACGAGGAAACAAGAAGGGTCATGTTAGCGGTTGCGAAGCGAGAAGAAGAAAATTATTTAGATCATAAAAGTATTGATAATTTTCCCTGTGAAGACCTTCGTACAATTGACCAGTTGTGGGTAAAATACAGTGATGGTAAATTTGGTTTTTCTGTTCAGAAACGCATTTATCAAAGTCTCAGTGAAACGATAAGATATGACTCATTCTTCGTCCCCATTCTCCCCAGTCTTTTCACAAACTCAGACATCCAGAACAAGTTTGGGGATAAGGTAGGATGGAGAAAAGGAGCGAAGTGGTTGTACTACAAAGATATGACTTTTGATAAGAAAGCGTCAGAAGGCCACCTCCCGTCACATCCAATATGGCACAACAGACGAAACGAAGAAGTCGAAGGTCCACGAATGCAGGAAGGGGAAGAGTACGGAGAAGGTTTATTCTATGAAGTGTTGAATAGTAGGATTTTTCAATTTTCTCTCTTTCCGAGACTTATAAACTGTAACATTTAAAGGTTACAGAAAAATATTAAGAATTATAAACAGGTAATTTTCCACGAAGTCTTGCGGGTTCTGGGTTTCCAATACCTAGCATTCCGTTTTCCGGCTTTTCAGAAAAAAACCTGTAGTACAATACAGGCTTAATCACATACTAAACACAAAAGTCCACATCCTGTACATCCTTAAATGCTGGATATCCTGATTCAGACAAATAAAAATCTGTACAATACAGGCTGAATCCTGTACATCCTTAAATCCTGGATATCCTGATTCAGACAATTTAACCTTTAACACAAAGAACTTGTTTCAAAGTGGCCACAATTTCCACCAAATCAGCTTGATTTGCCATTACCTGTTCAATGGGTTTATAAGCAGCAGGAATTTCATCTAAAACTCCCGTATCTTTACGACATTCTACACCTTTGGTTTGCTCGATTAAATCATCAAGAGTATAGACATTTTTAGCTTTACTTCTTGACATTAAGCGCCCTGCACCGTGGGAACAAGATCCCCGACTTCTTCAAGAAGTCGGGGATCTGACTCTTCTATATCTCCAAAAATGGGTTAATCTTAAATGTATTCCGGTAATTTACTCTGATAATCTAGAGGATTGTTTCCAGTTTGCACTATGAGTTTAAAGGCAGTTTTATTTGATTTTAATGGTGTCATTATTAAAGATGGATCAATTCATATCCAATTGATAGATGAGATTCTTGTACAGGAAAATCTTCAACCTCAACGGGTAAAAGAACGTGAAGACTTTTTAGGGATAGGCTCTCGCGCGTATCTGCAAAATCTGTTAAAAAGTCGTGGTAGGGTGGTGACGGAAGCTTATATGATGCAGTTACTTACCCGCAAAGCTCAAGCTTATGTGCTGGAATTGGAGAAGCTGGAAGAATTGCCTTTGTATTCGGGAATTGAAGATGTGATTTTTCAGATTCGTTCCCGTCATCTCAAAATGGCGTTAGTTAGTGATGCTTTATCCTCGGAAATAGAATTTGTATTAACATCTGCTAAATTAGCTGAATACTTTTCTGTGATTGTGTCGGGGGATGATATCAGCAGCAATAAACCTAACCCAGAAGGCTATTTGCTGGCGGTTTATCGCTTAAATCAGGCATATCCAGAATTAAACTTACAACCTGATGAATGTTTAGTGATTGAAAATACTCCCGCAGGTATTCAAGCTGCTAAATGCGCCCAAATGCAAGTGGTGGGAGTAGCAAATACTTATCCCTTTCAGATGCTACACCGTCAAGCTAATTGGACGATTGATTATCTGATTGATTTGGATTTGCAGCAGGTACAGGAAGTTTTTTTGGAAAAAGATGTGAAATCTGTCCTTCCTGAGTGTTAAGATATATAGTGTGCTAAAGTTTTTGACTTAAGCACGACTAAGGGGAATTAGCTCAGTTGGTAGAGTGCTGCGATCGCACCGCAGAGGTCAGGGGTTCGAGTCTCCTATTCTCCATTTGTATACTAAACACGGGTGAGATTTAAACTTTTGCCAAATGACAAAGAACCCAGATGTGTAGTAGGGGTAAAGCAAAAGCTGATATGTGTCAACTTAAGCTCAAATCCCTACCACATCTCGTTCCTAGTCTCTGACTAGGAATGCAGTTGGCTCTGCCTCTAATATCATTGAAGGCAGAGCCTTCTAGAATTCAGTCAGAGGCTGGGAATGTATTTCACCCCTAGACCATTGATTGATTGCATGGTGGCTTTGATTAAACCCCAACCAGGGGAATTAATTCAAGATCCGGCTGCGGGTACGGGTGGGTTTTTAATTGCCGGCGATCGCTATATTCGGCAAAATCATGATGTGTTTGAATGGTCAGACTCCCAGCAATCTTTTCATCAGTATCAGGCGTTTTATGGGATGGAGTTGGTGCAGGATGCTCACCGCTTGCTGTTGATGAATATGATGTTACACGGCATCGAAGGGGCTGTTGATTTAGGTGACACTCTGGGTGATGCTGGAAAGCGTTTAGCAAAGGCTGATATCATTCTCACAAACCCTCCCTTTGGCACTAAAAAAGGCGGTGGACTGCCTTCGAGAGATGATTTTACTTTTTCTACCTCAAACAAGCAATTGGGCTTTTTACAGCACATTTACAGGTCACTCAAACCAGGAGGAAGGGCGGCGGTGGTATTACCTGATAATGTCCTTTTTGAAGATGGACAGGGTAAATCTATCCGCGCTGATTTGATGAATAAATGCAATTTACACACGATTTTAAGGCTACCAACTGGCATTTTTTATGCCCAAGGTGTGAAAACCAATGTCTTATTTTTCCAACGGGGAACAACGGAGAAAGGTAATACTAAAAATGTCTGGTTTTATGATATGCGGACTAATATGCCGAGTTTTGGTAAACGTTATCCTTTAACCCGTGAGCATTTCACTGAGTTTGAGCAGTGTTATGGTGATGATGCTAATGGTAATAGTCCCCGTGTAGATTTGGGTGAAGAGGGTAGATTTCGTTGTTTTAGTCGAGAATATATTGAAAAAAGAAATGAAAATTTAGATATTTCTTGGCTACGGGATGAAAGTTTACAATCTGGGGATAATTTACCTGAACCGGAGATAATTGCGGCAGAAATTATGGAAAAGTTGCGAATTGCAACTAAGGAAATGGCTGCTTTAATAATATTACTAGAAGGGGAAGAAGCAGCAGAGGCTGTTAGTGCTTCGGTGGGTTTGTCAGATAATTTGTAATTATTTTGTCAGAATCAGGATGTCCAGGATTTTAGGATTTATAGGATGGAGAATAAATAGGGTATAATTAAGAAAATGTGTTTTATTCAGTTAAGGGAGCAAATTAAATGACTATGACACAGGCTATTTTAGAGAAAGTACAGAATTTAACACCTCAACAACAAGAGCAGGTTTTAAATTTTATTGAGTCTTTAAATTTGTTATCACAAAAACAGGATACACCTCAAAAATCACCGGAGGAATTAGGCTGGCCTGCTGGTTTTTTTGAAGAGGTGATTGGTGGTTGGGTAGGAGAACCTTTAGAAAGACCTGATCAGGGTGAATATGAAATTAGAGAGGTTTTATTTTGACCTATTTACTTGATTCTAATGTTTGTATTCGGTTAATAAATAATACTAATTCTGCTGTTACCAGTCGTTTAGCATCTCAAAAACCACAGAATATTTTGATTTCTACTATCACTCAGCTAGAATTATATTATGGTGCTTACCGCAGTATTCAGAAAGAACAAAATTTAGAAATATTAGAACGTTTTTTTAGTACGTTTACTATTATAAATTTTACTCCTGAAGCTGCTAAAATCACTGGCAGAATTAGAGCAGAATTAGCTGCTGTTGGTACTCCTATCGGTCCCTATGATTTACAAATTGCGGCTATTGCTATGGCTAATAATTTGATTTTAGTTACTCATAATGTTAAGGAGTTTAGCCGGGTAAATGGTTTAAATTTTGAAGATTGGGAAGTTTAATTTTAATTGTCACAAATCAGGATATCCAGGATTTAAGGATTTACAGGATAGAATTATAGAAAAATATCCTTATATAAAAATAGTCGGTTGAAACCGACTTTAGCTTTTAGACAGGGAATTTATTCCCTGGATAAATGGATAAAACTATATTTTGTCTGATAGCGAAGCGTGGCGTTAGCCATATCAGGATTTTAGGATTTACAGGATTAATTTATTAGTTTCTATGCTGATGGGTTATATTAATTAAGTTATTGAACGCAGATGAACGCGGATGAACACAGATAATTTTTATTTCTCGGATTTTTAGATTTTTAATTTTAATGGTTTAATGATATAATTATGCCTCACGCAGAGGCGCAGAGACGCAAAGGGTAAGAGATAGTTTATTATGAGTGATGAGTTATTAGAATTGCCTGAAGGTTGGAAATGGATAACTCTAGAAGAAATTGCTAGTCATGTCAGTGGTAATGCTTTCAAAAGTACAAATTTTACTACTCACGGAATACAAGTTATTCGACTTGGAAATATATACAAGGGTGAACTCAATCTAAGTCGTGATCCTATATTTCTCCCTGAAGAGTTCTTGTCAAGCAATTTTGTCTTAAAACCAGGTCATATTATAATTTCTCAAACAGGTACTAGATTTAAGCGTGATTACGGGCATTTTGTAATCATTCCCAATAATGCTTCAAACTTACTCCTAAATCAACGCTTGTTAGCAATCTCTTGTCATCCTTCAGTAAATCCTAAATATATTGTTTTAAGCAGCAAATTAAAAGTTTATCAAGATCACTTTTTTTCACATGAGACAGGTGGTGTTAATCAAGGAAATGTTGGTGTTGCTGGCGTAATGAAAGGTCCAGTACCACTAGCACCACTCAACGAACAAAAACGGATTGTTGCTAAAATTGAGGAATTGAGCGATCGCTCACAAACAGCCCAGAAAGCCCTAGAAACCATACCGCAGTTGTGCGATCGCTTTCGTCAATCCGTCCTCGCAGCAGCCTTTAGAGGCGATTTAACAGCCGATTGGCGCGAAAAAAATCCAGACGTTGAACCTATCTCAAGCCTTTTACAAACAATTGAAGAATTTAGTAAAAATAAAACTCAAGCTGAAAAGAAGCGAGTTGAAAGAATTAAAAAAGAAGAATGGTTTTTTAGCTTAAAAGATGATTTACCACAGAGTTGGACGGAAGTAAATTTTATGGATATTGCTTGGTTAATCACCTGTGGAGTTGCTAAAAAACCAAACTATATAGAGAAAGGTATTCCATTTCTCTCCGCTCAAAATTCTAAACCTTTCAAAGCAAACCTTAATGATATCCGATTTATATCTCAAGAGGATTTCAAGAAATTTACAGTAGGAGGTAAGCCTGAGAAAGACGATATACTTTATTCAAGAGTTGGTGCAAAATTTGGTGAAGCGGCAAAAGTAACTTTTGATTTTGACTTTGCTATATATGTTAGTCTAACTTTAATTAAACCTATTCATTTTTTAATTAATTCAGATTTTTTAGTGGCTTTTCTCAACTCGCCGTATGGAATTGTTCAAGCTCATGGTGGAATAATGGGAAGTGGAATTCAAAATTTAAACGTTGAGAATGTGAGGCATTATCGTATTCCTTTACCACCTATTGCAGAACAGAAAGAAATTATTCGTATAATCCAATCTTTCTTCAAAGCTATTGACAATATAGAAAAACAACACCAACAAGCCACAGAAAAATTAGAAAAACTGAATCAATCAATATTATCAAAAGCCTTCCGGGGTGAACTCGTCCCCCAAGATCCTGAAGATGAACCAGCATCAGTATTACTAGAAAGAATTAGAGCAGAAAGAGAGAAATTAAACAACAGCAAACCAAAAAGCACCAGCAAAAGAAAAAGCAAAACACCCAAACAACAGGCAACAATACCAGGACTAGAATAGGATGATGATCACAACTCCTCTAACCAAGTTTGAACCACCCCTAATCAATTATCCTGTACCGAGGGAAAGCACCCATCAAGGATTTTGGAGAAAAGGACAAGGGATACAAACCGAAATTATTGATTTGGGAGAGGGTATGATAAGTAGTGAGACAGAATTAATTACACAATGTCATTGCGTAAGCGTTGCGTGGCGTTAGCCATATGGAACGAACTGAAATGAAGCAATCACAACCATTGCGATTGCTTCCCTTCGCTCGCAATGACTGTAAATATTTTTGTCCAATTAATTACACAATGTCATTGCATTAGCGCAGCGTGGCGTTAGCCATATGGAACGAAGTGAAATGAAGCAATCACAACCCTGGCGATTGCTTCCCTTCGCTCGCAATGACTGTAAATATTTTTGTCCAATTACTTACACAATATCATTGCGTAAGCGTTGCGTGGCGTTAGCCATATGGAACGAAGTGAAATGAAGCAATCACAACCCTGGCGATTGCTTCCCTTCGCTCGCAATGACTGTAAATATTTTTGTCCAATTACTTATTATGCGTTTATGCGTTGCTTGTTATCATTAATTGGGGATTTTATTTTTTGGAAGCCCCTTAAACTGGTTTTGACAGATTAATTGTCCTTAAGTTTTAGCTCCAGGTAATACACATAACCAATGTTGTGTGTATTTAATTTGGTAAGCGACATCAGGGATCTACACCCCACCCCTACAATTAGATTTTCCTTATCACTCCATTCAGTAATTGATAATTAAAAAATATATATCATTAGCATTAGAATTAAATTCTTTTATATTTCCCTATTCAAAGCTATCATCAAAAGCACTACCAGAGGTGATAGTCATGAGTGAACAGCTTTTAGAAACAGAGACAGTTATTGCCATCAACGACGACAGAGAGATTGATTTAGAAGGTGCTTTTCAGGAATCTCATATTCAAGAGATTCTTGATAAATTAGATCAAGAATTAGTCGGATTAAAGTCCGTCAAAAACAAAATCAAAGAAATGGCAGCGTTATTACTAGTTGATCGTATTCGCAAAAGCTTAGGATTGGATGCAGGTGCGCCTAGTCTACACATGACATTTTTAGGCAATCCAGGCATGGGTAAAACCACAGTAGCCATGCGAATGGCAGAAATTCTCTATCGTTTAGAATATATACGTAGAGAAACCGTCATGTTAGTAACCAGAGATGATTTAGTAGGTCAAGGTATTGGTCAAACAGCACCGAAAACCAGAGAAGTTTTAAATAATGCTATGGGTGGTGTCTTATTAGTAGATGAAGCCTATACATTATATCGTCCAGATCATCCTGGCGATTTTGGCTTAGAAGCCATTGAAATCCTCATGCAAGTTATGGAAAATCAACGAGATGATATAGTAGTCATTCTCGCTGGTTATAAAACGCAAATGGAGCATTTTTTCCATAGTAACCCCGGCATGAATTCCCGCATTGGCTTACACATCGAATTTAATGATTATAGCGTTGACAATTTGATGATTATTGCCCAATCTATAGTCAAAGCACAAAACTATTGTTTTAGCCCAGATGCCGAAAAAGCCTTTCGGGAATATTTAATTAAACGTAAAACAATGGCTCATTTTGCTAATGCCCGCAGTGTCAGAAATGCTATAGATAGAGCAAGATTACGTCAAGCAAATCGTTTATTAAGTAGTGGGAAAAAATTAAATAAACAGGATTTAATTACCATTGAAGCAGTAGATATTTTAGCCAGTCGAGTATTTAGAGAAGGTGTTCCTGATTGTGAAACCGAAAGTTAGATAATTGGTGATTGGTAATTGTAAAATAATCCAAAATCTACCGCCGCCCTGTTTAGAGTATAAAATCAAACAGGGTGGATTTTTATTGTCCCCTTGGCAATATAGTAAATTTGTACTACTATATCAAAATAGTCTTCAAACCTGGAAAGACTTATGGAATAGGGATTTTAAGGACTACACCTATGATGAAGCATTATATTCTCAATCTTAACCCCACCGCCAAGCATGAATGGGATCGTTGTATTATCCGTGATCCTTTAACGGCAAAACGTCCAGATATAGCTAAATTAATTTCTGAAGCCGTAGGTGCAGATACAGGTAGTTATTTAGTCAGTGTAAATATTGAAGTAACGGTATTGCAAGAAGCTCCATCACCATCACCCGAACAGCTTTCCCTACCGTTTCCAGAAATCTCTGTACCCACCCCATTAAGAGAAGCAGCATAGAAATTGCAACTTATCCGCTTCAACTAATTTCATAGTAGGTTGGGTTGACACAAGGAAACCCAACAGCATACAAACTTGTAGCTAAGTCAAAAAACCAAAACAACCCAAGTAAATTATATCCATAATAATAGCACAAAAAGTCAAGGGTATTTATCAATCCTGTAAAAACGTATTTCCGTTAACTTATTGACAAGATTATCAATAAAGTTGAGAATACAGACTATCTATTCTCAATAAACATCAACTTTACCAAATTTACGAAAATGTCTATTTAAAAAACTTATAAGAAAATAGGCTAAAAACCTCTTTTCTCCCCCTGCTTGCCTTCACCCATCATTTTCGGGTTGACAGACTAGTAGGTTGGATTGACGCAAAAACACCCAACACTTTCAAAACTCCACTGCTAATTGCTGACTGGGCGCAAGCCCTGCGCCCCTACGTTCCGAGTTATGCCAAGTGCATAAAGATCATTTTCAGCAACTCAGCGCGAGTGAAAGGCTTGGTTAAGTATCCAGACGCACCGACAAATCTCGCTTTTACTTTATCTATAATTCCCTTATTGCTAGTTACAAAAATAATGGGAATAGTTTTAAACAGGGAATTATTGCGGATAATTTTACACAGTTCATAACCGTCAATTCCTGCCATATTTAAATCCAGTAAAATTAGATCCGGCTTATGTCTAATAATTGACATTACTGCCTTCACAGGTTCATTAATAGTCACCAAAGTAAAATTCTCATCTTCCAAATAACGACTGATTTCTTTGAGAATTGTAGGACTATCATCTACAGAAATAATTTTGTAAGTCTTTTGGGTGATTTTCGTATTGATTTTTACTTTTTGTGAATCAACTTCTATGTTACTATTAACAGCTTCAGGTGAAAAATCCTCTGGAGGTAAATCAGCAACATCTGGTACTAGCTGTTGAACCGCCAGATGATTCTGCGAAATGATTGGAGTTTCTGAAGAAGCATCTTGACTGGGTGCTACATCCGCAACAAATAATTTACCCCTCATTAACTCTGTGCTATCTTCAGAAAATAGTAATGAACTTCCACAAGTTTTTGGTAACTTATCAAATGGTGGATCTGGTTCATGTAATGCTATCGAACCCTTAACAATATAGGGGTATAAACTTAAAGCTAGTTGCAACTCATCCTGATTCATAATAATCGCTAGATGACGCAAGCTAAAACCCTTCATCCAATTGGTGATATTTTCTTTGAGTGGTGGTAATCTTTTATCCTGAAACTTGCTACTAACTAACAAATACGGACGCTGATAGGGAGAAGATATGTATCTACCAAGATAGCGCCAATTTTGTAACTGATTTTGGCAGTTTTCAATGATATCATTAATATCTAATTTACAAATTTTGGTAAAATTTTCTAGTGGTTCTGTTAGTTCAAAATCACCTGTTTTAATGAGGAGAAATGATTCAATTACCTCTTTAACTAATTCTTGAATCAGTAATGTTGCGTGATCAAGAAGGAGATGTTGTTCATTAACCAGCCAATTAATCGCTTCATATTCGGGAATTTGGTGAGGTAAATGATGATTATCTTCAGGTTCAAATATCAAGCGCATTTTTACCCGCACTTCATTATCAACTAAAGGAATTTGTGGATGGAGACGACGCATTTGTCGTTCTAATCTATCAAAGGGTTCTACTGAATGAGTCGCATAGATAATTTTTCCTTGTTCTATATATATCAACCAAGATACAGAGTTACTATGTGCTTGCAAACGGGTAGTTTCATAACAATTGCTTAATTGTCTTAATAAACCTTGGGGTGATAATTTGGTAAATGTGCCAGTATTCTTCATGTTTTTACAATTTTTTGGGCGGATACATCAACATAGTATGGGAAAAGATTAAATATCAGGCTGCAATATGATATCATCTGGAAATATGGTTATGATCACAAGTTGTTAAATTATGAATATCAATGAAAAACATCTTTTAAGCATTATCCTCCTCCGTTGAATGTGACAATTTTTATAGTTTTTTATGTTGATTTTTTATCATTGGTCTGGATAAAAATCTCTGTTTTGTCATATTTTGTCGCTATTTCATCTTGATTAACTATATAGTGATGCTATTGAGTATGCTGAGACTTTTTTGGTAATTTAAATTCATCAATTTTCAGCCGGATCTGCTTACTTTTCCTGGATTTAACAGTAATGAATTAATTTACCCAAGGACAGACTTAAATCCCACATAAAATCTTTAAAAATTTATGGAGGTAAATGTATATATTGATTATTACAGCAGATTGTAACTCAACAAATTGGAGAATCTGCACCAGAAACTATATACTTTGAGTAAAAGGAAAATAAGACTTTGGACTATAACATAACACAGAAAGTTATGATTGATACATTCAATCTTGACGAAGTTGTAGAATTTGCAGAAAACCCCGAACCCCGTTGTCCATGCGTGTTATTGCTAGATACTTCTGGTTCGATGCAAGGAGAACGAATCGAAGCCTTAAATCAAGGTTTGTTGAGTTTAAAGGATGAACTGGTTAAAAATTCCTTAGCATCCAGAAGGGTAGAAGTGGCAATTATTACATTTGATAGTAATGTTAATCTTGTCCAGGACTTTGTAACTGCTGATCAATTTAACCCGCCGATTCTCACAGCCCAGGGGTTAACAATTATGGGTTCGGCTATTCATAAAGCCTTGGATATTATTCAAGAGCGCAAATCCCAATATCGCACGAATGGTATTGCTTATTATCGTCCTTGGGTGTTTATGATTACTGATGGTGAACCCCAGGGTGAACTAGATCATGTTGTTGAACAAGCTGCCCAAAGACTGCAAGGGGATGAGTCTAATAAGCGGGTGGCGTTTTTTACGGTGGGTGTAGAGAATGCGAATATGAGCCGATTAAGTCAAATCGCTGTACGAAGTCCGCTGAAATTAAAGGGATTAAATTTCATTGAGATGTTTGTTTGGCTGTCTGCGAGTATGTCAGCGGTGTCTCATTCTCAGGTAGATGAACAGGTAGCACTACCACCAATTGGGTGGGGATCTGTTTAATGAAAATTGCAGCTTGTTGTTTAAACTGAACTAGCTGTGGAAAACAAATTATATGAATACATCAAAACAGATTTCTCAATGGCGGGTAGTGGCTGCTTCTGTATGTGGGACTAGTCATTCAAAAAACCAGCAACTTTGTCAGGATGCTCACCATTGGCAGCTATTGGCTAATAATGTGTTGGTGATAGCAGCGGCCGATGGTGCGGGTTCTGCTAAACTAGGAAAGGTGGGATCAATGATTGCGGTGGAAACGGCAATAGATCATCTTTCTCGCCAAGAGATAACGAGTGATTCTCTGGCTAATGATGGTGTTTTGCGTTATTTGCTCAGTGACGCTATGTTAGTAGCCCGCAAAGCTATAGAAATTGAGGCGGATGTTTGTAATCATCAACCTCATGATTTAGCAACTACCTTGATTCTGATGATTGCTACACCAGAAATTGTGGCTGTAGGGCAGGTTGGGGATGGTTTGGCTGTGGCTAAAAATAGTATGGGTAATCTGATAGCATTAACCATTCCTAGCAATGGCGAATATATCAATCAAACAACTTTTCTCACGTCTCCTGGCGCTTTGGAGACAGCACAATTTGAAATATGTCGGGAAGAGATTGTTAATGTGGGTGTTCTGACTGATGGGTTACAAATGTTAGCTTTGAATATGATTGTTGGTGAACCTCACAAACCTTTCTTTTTTCCTTTATTTCAGTTTGTAGCGAATGCTGAAGATAAAATATTAGCAAAAGAACATTTAATGCGGTTTTTAAGTTCTGATAAGATTACTCAGCGGACTGATGATGATTTAACTTTAATTTTGGCTGCATTTATTAACTCATAATTTATAGTCATTAGGGATTAAAGACAGTATGGTATTAGCCATACTCTTGAGTGTCTGAACTTTTGACGGATTCTAATCACCTCATATAACCTTTATTCTGCCATGCAGGTACTACGTCATCTTCCTAACCCGGAAATTCTCAACCTCTCTGTCAGTGTGGGACATGGTGGTGAAGCTTGTATCTATGCAGTTCCATCGGATGAGAATTTGGTAGCGAAAGTATATCATAAACCGACTGTCTCTTATGCCCAAAAACTGCGGGCGATGCTTGCTAATCCTCCTGTAAATCCAATGGATAATTTAGGGCATATTTCTATTGCTTGGCCACAGGAATTATTGCAAGCTGCGGATGGTAGTGGTAAGGTCGTTGGCTTTGTGATGCCCAGGATTCGGGGAATGCGGCCAATTATGGATTTTTATAATCCAGGGATTCGCCGACAACATTGCCCTTTGTTTAATTATCAATATTTGTTGCGAACTGCCCGGAATCTGGCTGCGACTTTTTCGGCTTTGCACGCCAGCCGATACTGTGTTGGTGATGTGAATGAGTCGAATATTTTGGTGAGTGATACGGCTTTGGTGACGTTGGTGGATACGGACTCGTTTCAAGTGACCGAACCGTTGCAGAATATTGTTTATCGTTGTTCTGTGGGTAAGCCTGAATATACGCCTCCAGAATTACAGAATAAAACTTTTGCGGACTATGATCGAGAAATTCATCATGATTTGTTTGGGTTGGCTGTGCTGATTTTTCAGTTGTTAATGGAAGGAACTCACCCATTTTCTGGGATATTTCAAGGGGCGGTAGATCCTCCAACCTACCAAGGGAGGATTCTTTCTGGACATTTTACCTATAGTCAAAAGAAACAAGTTCCCTATCTACCAACGCCTATTTCTCCTAGCTGGGATCTACTTCATCCTAGTTTGCGGGATTTATTTGTGCGTTGTTTTGAGGATGGTCATGATCAACCTTTGTTACGCCCTAATGCTCAAACTTGGTTGTCGGCTTTAACGGCGGTGGAGGAGAGTCTGATGATTTGTCAGGTGAATCTTCAGCATCTTTATCATAATCATTTGGATAAGTGTCCTTGGTGTGAGCGGACTAAAAGATTGGGTGGGAGAGATCCATTTCCGTCATTGCTGGCGATCGCTTCTAAACAACATCTACAACCACGCGCCCAACCTAAGTCTAAACGTCGCTATATTCCTACTCCCCGTATCACTCAGCCATTAACACCAAATTCTCCGGTATATCATTGGCAACCTATAGCTAATCAGCAATTTTATCATCCTCCTGCTGGTAAAAAATTAAATCGCAAGGTATATGGTGTGATTTGTGGGGTGATGGGATTGGGTCTTTTGGGCTATTTGGATGTAATGATTAAATTTACCCGTCCTTTTGTTTCCCAAAATCCCTACACTCAACAAAGTTTGATGTCTCGTACATCTAATCAAACTGCTGATTTGCCAAGTCTTTCTTTTGCGGATTACTACCAGCGCGGTGATACTGCTTATCATCAAAAAGATTATGAAGAAGCAGTTGCCAACTTCACCGAAGCTACTAAAAAGAATCCCCAATCTGCCAAAGGGTATATAAATTTGGGTAATGCCCAATATAATTTAAATAATTATGAGGCGGCATTAGCTAATTATAACCAAGCTTTGAAGTTGAATCCTCAAGAGGTTAAAGCCTATATAAATCGCGGTAATGCTTACTATATGCTGGCTGACTATAGTAGTGATCCTGATAAGGAATACAAACAAGCGATCGCTGATTTTAATGCGGCCATCAATATAGATAAAACTGATGCGGAAGCTTATGTCAGACGGGGTATTGTCAGATTTGAAATTACTAAATACATCAATAATTCTTTTCCAGAATACCAAAGGTCAATTGCTGATTTTACTGAAGCCATTAAACTCAATTCAGCTAAAATAGATGCTTACTTTCAACGGGGTTTGGTTCGTTATCAAATAGCGCAATATAGCACCAATTATGCCACAGAATATAAACAGGCGATCGCTGATTTTACTGAAGCATTAAAACTTAATCCCCGATTGGCTAAAGGTTATCTAAAACGTGGGATGGCTCACTATGAATTAGCACAATATAGAGAAGGTATAGCTGACAAAAATCATGTTCAAGCAGTTGCGGATTTAGAAACAGCCGCTAAAGTTTCTTTGGAGCAAAATGATATGGATAATTATCAACAGTCTTTGAGTAGTATTTGTATCGTTGTTCCTAATAAATGTGGTAGTTTATTATCTAACACAATTCTCACTAGACAAAGTAATTGATTTAGTAGGAGTCAGGAGTCAGAATAAGAAAGAATGAAGAATAAAGAATGAAGGAATTAAAATCATCTAAAGTGTGAATAATCTGTAAAAAATAATAGTTAAAATTTACTCCTGACTTCATTAAGAAATTGGGGGTTTTTGTTTTTGTGATTAAAATTACTATAGCGGAATGTAGCTTGAATAAGGCACAAAATTCACGAAAAAAGACAAACACAAAAAGACTTTTACTTCTTCTTCTTATTCTTCTTTTTCTTTTCCTTCTTCCTTATTCCTTCTTCTTCTCTCTTATTCTGACTCCTGACTCCTGACTCCTACTATAAATATTTTACAGATAAAATATCTTAATTTACTTATTCTTTATGATTTTCTAGAAAATAACAGTTAAATTATGTTTATCTACCTAATAAAGAGAAAGAAAAAATTATTTAATTTCTTTACCATCATTGTGCATTCTCTTCATTTCCATTAGTTGAAATTATCGTCCACCTGCAAATCTTTGAGGTAACTACATGAAAGCAGTAATTTTAGCAGGAGGTCTGGGTACAAGGTTAAGTGAAGAAACCAGTATCAGACCCAAACCAATGGTTGAAGTTGGTGGTAAGCCAATTCTTTGGCACATAATGAAAACTTACTCTGCTCATGGTATTAATGATTTCATCATTTGTTGCGGTTACAAAGGTTATGTCATTAAAGAATACTTTGCCAACTATTTTTTACATATGTCAGATGTGACATTTGATATGCGATTTAATCAAATGAATGTCCATTCTGGATATGCTGAACCCTGGCGCGTCACCTTGGTAAATACAGGTGATAATACAATGACAGGGGGACGTTTAAAGCAAGTTCGTGAACATATTGGGAATGAAACCTTTTGCTTTACCTATGGTGATGGTGTAAGTAATATTAATATTACAGAATTAATTAAATTCCATCGAGAGCAAAAGACATTAGCAACACTCAGCGCAGTGCAACCAGCAGGAAGATTTGGAGCAATTTCTCTAGGACAGGAACAAACTAAAATAACTAGTTTTAAAGAAAAACCTGAAGGTGATGGTGCTTGGATTAATGGGGGTTATTTTGTTCTCGAACCCCAAGTAATTGATTTTATTGCTGATACCTCAACTGTGTGGGAGAAAGAACCATTAGAAAAGTTAGCTGATTTAGAAGAGTTAGCGGCTTACAAACATGATGGTTTTTGGCAACCAATGGACACATTAAGAGATAAAAACTATCTAGAGGAGCTATGGAAAAGTGGTAAAGCTCCTTGGCAAGTTTGGTAATAGCAATTTTGATTTTGGATTTGAGATTTGAGATTTTAAATATTGGATTGGGGAAAGATTACTAATGTACGATTTTGCAATTATTGGTGGAGGAATAGTTGGACTTTCCACTGCAATGGCTTTAGGAGAGCGTTATCCTCATGCTAAAGTATTAGTGTTGGAAAAAGAGAGCGAATGGGCATTTCATCAAACTGGTAATAATAGCGGTGTCATTCATTCCGGTATTTACTATAAACCGGGAAGCTTTAAGGCTCAATTTTCCCGTGATGGTAGCCGTTCAATGGTAGAATTTTGCCAGAAATATGATATTGATCATGAAGTTTGTGGTAAAGTAATTGTTGCCAGTAATCAACAAGAATTACCTCGCTTAGAGAATCTCTACACACGCGGGTTAGAAAACGGTATTCCTGTTAAAAGAATTAGCCCAGAAGAAGTTAAAGAAATTGAACCTCATGTTAGTTGCGTTGGTGGAGTTCAGGTATTCAGCACAGGAATTGTCAATTACAAACAGGTTTGTTTAAAATATGCGGAATTAATTCGCAATCAAGGGGGAGATTTACGTCTCAACACCCAAGTTTTAAAAATTGTCCGCAGTGGTAGAAATCAGGTATTAGAAACTAATAATGGCAGTTTTGAAACTCGATTTGTGATCAATTGTGCCGGATTGCATAGCGATCGCATTGCCAAATTAGGTAAAGCTAATCCTGAAGCTAAAATCGTTCCCTTTCGGGGTGAATATTACGAACTTACCCCCGAAAAACGCTATTTGGTGAAAACTCTCATTTATCCAGTTCCTAACCCAGATTTCCCCTTTCTTGGCGTGCATTTCACCCGGATGATTGATAACACTGTCCACGCAGGACCAAATGCAGTTCTCAGTCTCAAACGTGAAGGTTACAAAAAAACCGACTTTGACTTCAGAGATTTTGCCGAAGTTATCACCTATCCTGGCTTTTGGAAACTAGCAGCAAAACACGCCGACGAAGGAATTCAAGAAATCATTCGTTCCTTTAGTAAAGCAGCCTTTGTCAAAAGTTTGCAAAAACTCATCCCCGAAATTCAAGCCGCAGATGTAATTCCCACCCATGCAGGAGTTCGCGCTCAAGCATTAATGAATAATGGTTCTCTGGTAGATGACTTTTTAATCATTGCAGGTGAGAATTCCATTCATGTTTGCAATGCACCTTCACCCGCTGCAACTTCTTCCTTAGAAATTGGTAAAGCTATAGTTAAGCAAATACCAGAACCTACTCATTTACACAGTTTAGTAGCGTAACCGAATCATCTCTTATCTGTGTTCATCTGCGTTTATCTGCGTTTAATTATTCTGGCAATCTTCTTTTCTAGCGACTCTTCAAGAAACAAGTTAATTTCCCACATCAAAAGTTTTAACAATCATGAAAGTTTTAGTAACTGGCACAGAAGGTTATCTTGGTTCTTTATTGCCTTCTTTATTAATGCAAAAAGGACATGAAGTTATTGGTGTTGATACTGGTTTTTATAAAGTTGGTTGGCTATATAATGGAACTAACGTCACAGCTAAAACCCTAAATAAAGATATTCGTGATATCAATCCCGAAGATTTAGAAGGTGTGGAAGCTATTGTTCACATGGCGGAATTATCTAATGATCCTACTGGACAATTATCTCCTACCATTACTTATGATATTAATCATTTAGGTTCAGTTCGTCTAGCTAATTTGGCAAAATCAGTAGGTGTCCGCCGTTTTGTTTATATGTCCTCCTGTAGTGTTTATGGTGTGGCTAGTGAAGGTGATATTACAGAATCATCACCAGTTAATCCCCAAACAGCTTACGCTGAATGTAAAACATTAGTAGAAAGAGATGTTCAACCATTAGCTGATGATGACTTTTCTCCTACTTTCATGCGGAATGCTACTGCTTTTGGTGCTTCCCCCAGAATGCGTTTTGATATTGTTTTAAACAACTTGGCGGGGTTAGCTTGGACTACAAAAGAAATTAAAATGACCAGTGATGGTACACCTTGGCGGCCATTAGTTCACGCTTTAGATATTTGTAAAGCCATTGTTTGTGCCTTGGAAGCACCCAGAGATATTATTCACAATCAAATCTTTAATGTTGGGGATACAGCAAATAATTATCGAGTTAAAGAAATAGCGGAAATCGTTGCTGATGTTTTCCCCGGTTGTCAATTATCTTTTGGAACTAATGGTTCAGATAATCGCAGCTATCGAGTATCTTTTGAAAAGATTAACACAATTCTACCTGGATTTAAGTGTGATTGGAATGCTCAACTTGGTGCTGGACAACTATTTAGTTTGTTCAAGCAAATTGATATGAATGAAGATACTTTCTTGTCTAGAGGATTCACCCGCTTAAAACAATTAGAATATCTAATTCGCACAGAACAAATTGACAAAGATTTCTTCTGGAACAAGCAGGAAAACTATTAATTTATTCGGAAAATATTGTAGGTTGGGTTGAGCGACAGCAAAACCCAACATGATTAATAATTTTGTTGGGTTTACTTCCGTCAACCCAACCTACATTTCTACATTTCCTTAACCAAACATTATTGCATCAAGGTGGATTAAATTGAATTTTCTTAATTCAAGATATTCGATTGAAAAGCCTCTTTTAAATTTATACCAAGTTACATTACCAGATAATGCAAAAGTTACTAACCATTGCTATTCCTACATACAATCGTGCTGCATTGCTAGATAAACAACTGGCTTGGTTAGCAACAGCAATCAAAGGGTGGGAATCAGAATGTGAAATTATTATTTCTGATAATTGCTCAACAGATAATACACCGGGAGTTGTGAAAAAATGGCAAACTGCTTTTAGTAATACTGTATTTATAGCGAATAGAAATCGTGAAAATATAGGGTTAATGCCAAACATTGCTTTTTGTCTTCAAGCTGCTGGTAGTAAATATGTTTGGACTGTGGGTGATGACGATCCAATTCAGGAAAGAACTCTGGCTCATGTCGTAACTACAATTAAAAGAAATCCCACTTTATCACTGATGTTTCTCAACTGTTGTGGACGAGACAAAAATACAAATAAAGTTTTGGTAGAACACTGGTTTCCTAGTGATAGTGATGAAATCATTGTTGATAGTAAACCTGTATTTCAAAGGTATTTACAGGGCAGTTTTGGGGGCGTATTATTCATGACAGCTACCATTTATAATACCGAACTTGTGCAACAAGCTTTGCAAAACTGGACTACTTCATGTAAAAATTTAGCATCCCAAGCATATTGGACTGGATTTTGTGCGGCTTATGGAAATATCATTGTTACTCAAGATAATTATTTGGAATGTACAATGCACGCTAGTTCCCTAGAAGAAAATCCTCGATGGTCATTAATGATGCGATATGTCTACATCCCGGAGATTTATCTGAAATTATTAAGTTTAGGATATTCTGCTAAATTTTGTCAACGAATGATTCTAGAAAATATTTTCAACCTGAGTGATTGGAAAATATTATTGGGTGCTTTAAGAAGATGGCCAGTTCTAGCCACCAATATTATAATTACCTACTTGCAATTAGTAGGCAGATTCATCTATCAACTGAATTTTAATCAGAAAAAATCAGCAATAGATATCTCACGAATAAGTAATTAAAAAAAAGATAAAATCCTTCTCTATTAACCATCAAAAATTATGAGCAAACTACTAACTATTGCTATTCCTACTTACAATCGAGCCGAGTTACTAGATAAACAATTAACTTGGTTATCCCAAGCTATTCAAGGATTTGAATCAGAGTGTGAAATTTTAGTTTCTGATAACTGTTCTACAGATCATACTCAATCTATTATTAGCAAATGGCAAAATATTCTCACAAACATCACATTTAAATCCAATAAAAATCCTGAAAACATCGGCGTAATGCGAAATATTTTTCATTGCCTAAGTTCTGCCACAACCAAGTATGTTTGGACAATTGGTGATGATGATCCAATTCAGGAAAGAGCAGTTGCCTATGTGATGGATAAAATTAAAAATATTGATGATTTATCATTATTGTTTCTGAATTTTTCTGGTCGAAATAAAATTACTGGTGAAGCAGTACATCCACCAAAAATAGTTGGTAATCGCTGGTTTGATGCCGATACTGAAGATGGTGAAGGTGATGGTAAAGCAATATTTGAACATTGTTTTACTAAAAGTGTAGGAGCAGTAATTTTTCTAACTGCTACAGTATATCGTGCTGATTTAATTAAACGCGCTCTCCAAATTTGGCCAACTGCTAGTAATAATTGGATATCTTTAGCATATTTAGCCGGTTATTGTGCTGCTAATGGCAGAGTAATTGTGACTAAAGATATCTATTTAGAATGTATTATTGGTATTAGTTATTGGCAAAAAGAACCGAAATCTGCACTTTTAATGCAATACCAACATATACCTGAAGTTATTTTAAAACTTGAGCAAGTTGGTTATTCTAAAGCATATTGTTGTCGGATGCTTTTACAAAACTACCATGAAGTAGACCTGAAAGTTTTTTTAGGAGCGATGAGAAGATGGCCTGTATCGGCTATTAAGACAGTAGTTCCTTTTTTAGGTTTAGCTAGTGTGGCAGCATTGGAATTAATACCAATGAGAGAATTTAAAGTAGCAGAAACAGAAATGGACAGAACAACGACTTCAGAAGTCAGAAACTATAAGGGATAAATCAGCAATTGTTTGGACAAAATAAGTTTTGATTGGTAGGGATTCGGATTGTGCTTAACACCGTTATAGAAAAAATCTCAGTCTTAAAAGATGAGTTAGCTTATCAAGTGAAACTTTAGGTTTAAATAGGAAGGGAATTCCTGTCATGCTGAACAAAATTTCAACTATAAGTTCTGAGTTTAATTATCGAGTATCACTTTGGCATCATGGTAAAAATTTACCTGCTATTAGTGCAAAAGATCAATTGATTGTTGATACCCTAAAAACATCAGGTGTTTATATCACATCTTTGGAAAATTTAGGTTTTTCATCTACGGCTACAATGTTAGCTACTGCTAATAGTTGTACTGATAGGATGGTAAATCCTAGAGATATTCATGCAGGATACAAGTTACCACAAATTTATACAGTCACAGATTTACCGGAATTTTTTAATTGGGGAATGGAATCCCGACTACAAAATATCATTGAGCATTATATAGGTTTACCTATCGCTTTTCATGGTGTTCATGTACGAAAAGACTTTCCTAATGAAAAACAATTGGAAACTTTACTATGGCATAAAGATTCTGAAGATAGACGCATGATTAAAGTCATTATCTATCTCAATGATGTGACTGAAGAACATGGACCATTTGAATATATTACCCTACCTGCTAATGCTTTAGAGCAAGTTAAAAATTATCAAGTTGATTATGAATTATGGCGTGTTAATTTTTTGGGAATTAACGATGATAAAATGATGAAAGTCATTCCTAAATCAGCTTGGAAATCATGTCCTGGTAAAGCTGGAACTGTGATTTTTGCAGATGTGAGAAATATTTTACATCATGGGACTGTGAGAACCCAAGAACGATCAACTATATTTTTCACATACACGGCTAAATCTCCTAAACGACCTGAACTTTGTACACAATATCATGATGATACCTTTCCCAAAATAAATCCCCAATTAGGATTAAAGGTATAAACCTAAAATGCAGAAATTCAGGAGTCAGAATAAGTAGTGAGACAGAATTAATTACACAATGTCATTGCGTTAGCGTTGCGTGGCGTTAGCCATATGGAACGAATTGAAATGAAGCAATCGCAAGGGTTGTGATTGCTTCCCTTCGCTCGCAATGACTGTAAATATTTTTGTCCAATTACTTAATTGGTATCAACCATGATCATGCCAGGTTTATTTCCTGAATTTTGCTATCTAAAATCAAAGCCACTCTATTATCTTCAAAAAACTTCCTGAATAACCATGATTTTTACCTCTACTAAACTCGCTGGTGCTTTCATTATTGACTTAGAAGAAAAGCCTGATTCTCGTGGTTTTTTTGCTCGGACTTTTTGCGCTGATGAATTTATCGCTCATGGGTTAAAACCAACAGTTGCCCAATGTAACCTTTCTTTTAATCATAAAAAAGGCACATTACGAGGAATGCACTATCAAACTCTCCCCGCAGCGGAAACAAAATTAATTCGCTGTACTCAAGGAGCTATTTATGATGTGATTGTGGATATGCGTCCTGAATCTCCCACTTATCTAGCGCATATTGGTGTAGAACTGAGTGCAGAAAATCGCCGCGCTCTTTATGTTCCAGAAATGTTTGCTCATGGTTATCAAGCTTTAACAGATGGTGCAGAAGTTGTATATCAAGTGGGTGAATTTTACACTCCTGGATATGAACGGGGTTTGCGTTATGATGATCCAATTTTAGAAATTTCCTGGCCACTGAGTGCAACAGAAATGTCTGATAAAGATCGCAATTGGCCTTTACTAGAATCTATTTTGATAGGAGTTTAATCATGATTATTGTTGATAAAGCTTTACAAGCACGAGCGGCTTTAGGTAAACCAGTTAAAGTTGCCATGATTGGTGCTGGTTTTATGGGTCGAGGAATTGCTAATCAAATTATCAATTCTGTGCCAGGAATGGAGTTGGTGGCTATTTCTAATCGTCACATTGATAACGCTAAACGAGCTTATTTAGAAGCAGGAATTGAAAATATCAAAATTGTTGCTAATTTAGCTGATTTAGAAGAAGCGATCGCTCAAAATGAATATGCAATCACCGAAGATGCCATGCTCCTGTGCGAAGCTGATGGCATAGATGCAATCATTGAAGTCACCGGGACAATTGAATACGCGGCTCATTTGGTGATGTGTGCGATCGCTCATCACAAGCATATCATCCTCATGAATGCCGAACTAGATGGCACAATTGGACCGATACTCAAAGTCCATGCAGACCGCGCTGGAGTCATCCTGAGTGCCTGTGACGGCGACCAACCAGGGGTAGAAATGAACCTGTACCGCTTTGTCAAAAGCATCGGGTTAAAACCCCTCCTCTGCGGCAACATCAAAGGCTTACAAGACCCCTACCGCAACCCCACCACCCAAGCCGGTTTTGCTCAACGCTGGGGTCAAAATCCGGCTATGGTGACAAGCTTTGCCGATGGTACAAAAATCTCCTTTGAGCAAGCCATAGTCGCCAACGGCACAGGCATGAAAGTAGCCAAGCGGGGGATGTTGGGATATGACTACACAGGTCATGTTGATGAAATGACCAAAATGTACGACATTGACCAACTGCAAGAACTAGGCGGTATCGTTGATTACGTAGTTGGTACTAAACCCGGTCCAGGAGTATTCGTATTTGCCACCCACGAAGACCCCAAACAACGTCATTACCTCAACCTATATAAACTCGGTGAAGGACCTCTCTACAGCTTCTACACCCCCTATCACCTATGCCATTTTGAAGTTCCCCTCTCCGTAGCCCGCGCTGTCCTCTTCCATGATGCTGTGCTGGCACCAATAGCGGGTCCCGTTGTTGATGTCGTCACCACTGCCAAAATTGATCTCACAGCCGGAGAAACCCTTGATGGTATTGGTTATTACATGACCTATGGACAATGTGAAAATTCCCCCATTGTGCAACAACAAAACCTACTGCCAATGGGTCTAGCGGAAGGATGTCGCTTAAAGCGCGATATTCCTAAAGATCAAGTCCTCACTTATGATGACGTGGAACTACCAGAAGGTAGACTTTGTGATCAATTACGCGCCGAACAAACAGTTTACTTTGCTCCTGTGAAAACTTTAGCACTAACAAAATAGTTTTCTTTCTTCGCATCAAGATAATTCAGAGGTTTCCTGATATTTTCATTTAACCTCTGAATTCACATATATACAATAAATGACAGAGATTATTTTGATAATCTTGCGAGGTTTCCCATGATTCAACTCCTTATTAAACAACATAAAATAATTGATACAAAACAACTGATACAACCTAGT
>NZ_JADEWA010000241.1:0-8286 GCF_015207865.1 Dolichospermum sp. LEGE 00246 | reverse complement strand
AAACGGTTCATAGTTTAACCAAATATGAAACCCCTCTGGTAAACCTCTCCTTTGCACCCCTCCCTGACCCTCCCCTACAAGAAAGGGAAAAGGAGCAGCTTTTATAATTGGAGAGGCTTTGAACTTGTTCTTTGTAAGCTGTTACGCAGCTAAATTTGATAACCATAATTTACTTGAACTTTGTAGTGCGGGCATCTTGCCCACTAGAATTATACAAACTAAATGCACAACAGCTTATGATAAAAAAGTCCAGCTTCTAGCCGTTTTGATTATGGCATTGAAAATTGTCGTTATGGGAAGGCAAGAGGCAATCATGCAAGAGTGAAGAAGCTTTAGGAAATTTTACTTTTCTTTACACACTTTGATTTTATTGTGTTCACCTACCTATAAGTATTATTTTAAATTCGCTTTAACTATAAAATTACTTTAAATTCTCAGAATTTGATTCATCATTAGCACAATTTTACAAATTGAGCCTGAATCTATTAAGAGATAAAATAATACTACTCAAGAAAGAAGAAAATTGTCTAGAAAAAGATATTCTTGTAGAAGTTGGATAAGCGAATGAAGACATAATTGGCAATTCTGACAAGAGCAATTTTCCTAACAGATAAGGTTTTACGAAATATAAATCTCATCTGATACTTCCCCGCATTGATTATAAATTGGTTCTGCTCTTTTGTGGACTAGTGAAATCTTAAGAATGAGTCTTCATGCTTTTTAACTATATCTGTATCGGGATAATAGTTAGGCATTAGTGATTGCTTGATTTTTTGATTGTTCTTCAAACTTGTGAATACTGAATGACTCAAAAAATCATCACAGCTTTTCATAAACTCAAATACAGATGTGTACACAGGTTATTGAATTCAATTTAAAAGGAGTAGGTGACAATGCTGGCAGAAAAAACACTGAGTCAACCAACAATAGAAATGCGTTTGGTAGATCAAGCCGACAAATTAGAACGACTTCTGTTGTCTGAGGAGGAAATAGCAACTTTAGAAAAATTAGCAATGTCAGGAGTATTTGACTCTGAAACCACCCAAAGATGGTTTGCTAATTGCGGTGGATGCGTTGGCTGCGGTGGATGTCGTGGCTGTCGTGGCTGTGGATGTCGTGGCTGCGGGTGTCGTGGCTGTGGTGGCTGTGGTGGCTGTGGTGGCTGTAGACCTTGCGGCGGCTGTGGTGGCTGTGGTCATACAACAGTATCAGGTGTGTTGGAAGACACTGATGAGGTCGGATTTGGATACTAACTAAACTCAGCGATATAACGATAGGTTAGTAATTCTAGAAACCGAGTTTCTTGAGTTGAAAATCATTGAACTTGGCTAGAAAAGTCAACGAAAACCCTGCTTTTATCCAATATTTTTTGAGTAGAAAAACAGGGTTTTTCATGTTTCTGATTGCCATTGATAGCAAGATTCAATTTTTGCAATAAAGTCTATGAAATTAAATGATAGTCAGCGGCTCCGGCTACTAGAACACGTTGTTATCAACGTGATGCCGGCAGATTGCAGTGGCGAAGAAAGTATGATATTTAATACAACACGGCGAACCCTGAGAGTACAGGGTCAATCTCTGCATAACGTAGAAAAAATTGTTTTACCTTTACTAGACGGCTCTCGCACAATAGGAGAAATCCGCGATGCTATTGGCGAACAATTGACCGATTCTTCTCTAAATCAATGTTTAGAGTTTTTGATGGACAATCGCCTAGTGGAAGAGTCTTTAGAAAATCCAGATGATTTAGATAGTCGTGCTTATTTACTGCCTCAAATTAGTCTTTATCATGAATTAGGCTTTAACCAAAAAGATGCTCGGAAACACTTAGCCAATGCTAGGATTGCTGTTTTTGGACTGGGAGGTTCGGGACTGATAGCAGCAATTAATCTGGCTACTGCTGGTATTGGTTTTGTCCGTTTGTGCGATGATGCCTCTATCCTGCCGTCGGATTCCTTGATGATGTCAGGCTCAGTATTGAATAAAATTGGTGCTTTTCGGGGTGTGGAAGCGGCTCGACAAATTGAAGCCATTGGTGGAGTTACTCAAACTGAGATTGTTACAGATAATTTAAATGACGATGCAACCATCAATCCTTTGTTGGCGGATGTTGATCTAGTGATTGTTGCTACTGATGCCGTATCTGTAAATCTAGCCTATCGTCTAAATAGACTATGCCTGAAGATGCAGCGCCCATTGCTACCGGGTGGGGCGGCTGGGATTGAGGGAAATGTCGGTCCACTGATTTTTGCCAAGGATGGACCCTGTTATCTATGCTATCGAATGCGGTCTATGGCTTGTGCTAAGTTTCCAGAGGTGGAATTGGCGGTTGAACAGTTGCTCAACCGGGAACGGCGTTCTCAACCACGACTACGGGAAAATTTACCGATAGGTCAGATGTTGGTGGGTAGTTATTTAGCTCTTGATGCGGTAAAGATGATGCTCGGTCTACCTATAGCTACTGACGGAAAATTACTACATATAGACTTACTTGGTACAAAGCTGACTCACAATGTTGTTCTCAAGAAACCAGGTTGTCCCCATTGTTCAGTAAAACAGGTGACAGGTGACAGGTGACAGGTTACAGGTGACAGGTTACAGGTTACAGGTTACAGGTTACAGGTTACAGGTTACAGGTGACAGGTGACAGGTGACAGGTTACAGGTGACAGATTACAGGTTACAGGTGACAGATTACAGGTTACAGGTTACAGGTTACAGGTTACAGGTGCTACGCCACGGGGACAGTGTAAAAAGTCAAAACTCAGCACTGTTTATGATTAGGAGAAAACACAGTGAATACAGCGATTTCGCAGAGCGCAGTACCAGGGGCGATCGCCAGTCCCCGCTGGCAAGATTTAGTCAGCCCCCATACTGGCATTATTCGATCCTTAGATAGATTCACCAAGCCTTATACAGAGTTCGATTTTCCCGTTTTGTGGCAAGCCGAATTAGCCAATTTCCAGCTTCGTAAACAGCAGGATGATTTACGCTACGGTGTCGGCAGAGGCATGACAGATGAACAAGCCATTTTTGGGGCTGTAGGCGAAGCTATAGAAAGATACTGCGGCGGTATTGTTGATTATCGGCAACTAATTGTTAGTAACTATGAAGAATTAGGTAATCGTGCGGTTTCTCCTGCGGTTTTTTCCCCCTTTTCTGACCAACAATACTCTGACCCAAACTTCCCTTTTCCAGTTTTCAATCCGACAATGCAGACTTCGTGGATAAATGCCCTTTCTTTATCCAGTAACCAAGAGGTTTTAGTTCCAGCCTTCTTGGTTTATTTGGACTGGGACGGCAACCAACCAGGAGATCATATTTTACCTGTTAGTTCTAACGGTATGGCTAGTGGACCGACTTGGGAGTTTGCAGCCTACAGGGGTTTGTGCGAATTAATTGAACGTGATGCTTTCATCATTACTTGGTTAAATCGTCTCCCCGCTCCGCGCATCTATTTTGACCACTTGCCAGGAATTGAGACGGAAATTGCCCGCCACTATGCCAGATTTGGCATTGAGTTAGTTGTCTTCCAGTTGATTACTGATATTCAAGTCCCAGTTTTCATGGCTATGTTAATTGACCGTTCGGGCAAAGGTCCCGCTGTTTCCACTGGTATGGGATGTCATCTTGATGGACTAACGGCTTTTCACAAGGCAGTTTTTGAGGTTTGTCAGGCTCGCTTTGGCGACATAGAACGGATGAAAACTGGGGCTGGGTCTAATCTCCATCAATATAGTGATGTTCAGAATTTGGATGATCACAACGCTTTTTTCTATACAACCTCTCGGTTGAGTGAGTTGGATTTCTTATTTCATCATCATCAATCTTGCCAAGTTGAAGATTTACCAATTTATGAACCTAAATCAGAAGCGGAGAATTTGCAATCAGTAGTTGCCAAGTTGAATTCAGTGGGTGTTGAACCTTATGTAGTGGAAATTACCGCCCCTGATATCGCCTCTCTTGGTTTCCGAGTCGTGCGGACTTTAGCCAGTGAATTAGTTCCTATCTATTTTGGTTATGGACAAGAGCCACTGGGAACTCGACGGTTGTTTGCAGTCCCAGAAAGGTTAGGTTATGGTGGCCGACGTACCAAAAATGACTTGAATCCCTGCCCACATCCAATGGCTTAAAACGAGGAAATTAGAACAATGCACACAGCCAATGAACCTCTGGAGTTAGCTCTTCTCTATCATTTGAACTCTCCAGTCCCGAAAAGTTATGTTAAGCGTGTTCCGGCTACTGAACTGCGATATCTGCCAGAAGCTCCTTTTCTGGAATTGCCACCAGCACCACGGGATAACCCGCTGTCTGAGCTTTTAGCACGGCGTACTTCTGTGCGATCATTTGATAATCAGGTGATGCCACTCGTCTCTTTGGCTCAACTGCTTGATGCAGGGTGTGGACTCAATGGACTGCGTGAAGTGGATGGTCAATACTATGAGGCTCGCAACTCTCCTTCTGCGGGCGGATTGTATCCCCTGGAGGTGTTCGTATCTACACAAGCAGTGGAGGGTTTGGTTGCCGGACTTTATCACTATGAACCTCGCGGACACGGTTTACATTGGGTGAATGATGCTGTACCAACAGATTTTGTAGAAGCATTTTTGCAGCAGGATTATATTGTCAATGCCAATGCTCTGTTTGTGTTCACGTCGGTTTTTATGCGCTCAATGGGCAAATATGGAGCGCGAGGCTATCGTTTTGCACTTTTGGAAGCTGGTCATCAAGCTGAAAATATAAGTTTAATGGCTGTGCAATTGGGGCTGGACAGTCTTTGTCTCGGTGGATTTCATGATATGAGTTTGAACGCTATGTTGGGGATTGATGGGCAACGTCATGCGGCTATTTATTCTGTTGCTGTGGGTAGGAAAGGTTGAATTTTTGCACGCAGAGGCGCAGAGAGGAAGAGTTTGAGGAATTATTCTTTACTACCGGTAAAGGTAATACCTTGAATTAAGTAGCGGTTAAAGAAGGCATAAATGGCTAAACCGGGCAGGGTGAATATCATTGAGGCTGCCATAATGTAGTTCCAATAGCTGATATATTGACCTTTAAAGGTGTTTAGTCCTAAGGGTAAGGTGAACATTTCTGGGTCGAAAAGAATGACTACGGGCAGTAAAAAATTATTCCAACTGCCCATAAATACAAAAATCGCTTGTGCTGCTAATGCTGGTCTGGCTAGAGGTAAAACTATGTGCCAAAAAATTCCCCAGGCATTTAAACTATCTAGTTGACCGGCTTCTTCTAATTCTCTAGGGAAATTAACAAAGAATTGCCGCATCATGAAAATAAAAGTAGCATTAACCATACTCGGAACTATCATCCCTGGGTATGAATTTAACCAACCAATGGTTTTTAAAATTAAAAATGTGGGAATTAGGGTAATCTGCGCTGGTACTACTAAGACTGTCAAAATCAGATAAAACCAGAAACTTTTACCATGAAAATGCAATCTGGCTAGGGCATAACCTGCCATTGAGTTAAATAGTAAGTTTAAAATTGTGACGGTAACGCCAATAATTACACTATTAAATAGCCATCGCCAAAATAAGGGTTCTTGCAGAAATATCTGTTTGTAATTATCAAGAGTAAAATGTTTGGGGATGAAATTAAACTCACCACTAATGATTTCAGGAAGGGGCTTAAATGATGCGGAAAATGCCCAAAGAAAGGGAATTATGGTGATAATTCCGTAAGCTGTAAGGAAGATATATAATAGAACTTTAAGCCAGAAATTATTAAGGATTTTATTCAAATTTTATAACCTCCGAAGAATTGTCTCTGAATTAATGTGAGGATAATAATTACAGATGCTAGTAAAAAGGCGATCGCTGCACCATATCCCATCTGTAAATTCCGAAATACGGTTTGATAAATTAGCAAAACTAAGGTGAGAGTGGCGTTATTTGGTCCGCCAGTTCCTCCAGAAAATATATAAGATTGATCAAATAATTGAAAAGTCCCAATTATCCCCATCGCTATAACGAAGAAAGTCACAGGTTGCAATAAAGGTAAGGTAATATAAAGAAACTGTTCCCAACTATTCGCACCATCAAGTTCTGCTGCTTCGTAAAGGGTTTGGGGGATGTCCTGTAAAGCTGCTAAATAAATCACCATAAAAAACGGTGCTGTTGACCAAATATTCATGATCATAATCCCTTTGAGGGCAACAGATGGATCTCCTAACCAATTATAAATAGGTAATTTTAGGAAAGCTAAAAAATTGTTTAGGAGTCCATTTGTGTTATAAATCCACATAAAAATTAGTGTCAATACGGCGGAAGATGTGACTGTTGGTAAAAAGTAAAGAATTCGCCACCAATTTTTCCCGCGAATGCCAGAATTAAGTGTTACTGCTAAACCTAAAGCTAAAATAGTTTGTGTGGGAACAACAACGGCTACATATTCGGCGGTATTTTTTAAAGCAATTCCTATTCTTTCATCTGTTAGTAATCTTTGGAAATTACCTAATCCGAAAAACTGGTAATGAATCCCTCCCAACATTTGCACTTTGTGTAAGGAAAGAAATACGGCATAGAGAATAGGTGAAATTACAAATGTGCCTAAAACTAAAATACTGGGAGTTATGAATAAATAAGCTGTTAAATTTTCTTTGATTTGTCTATTACAGTGATTTTCTAGTAAATGAAACACATTTTTATATCTCACGCAAAGGCGCAAAGGCGCAAAGGAAGAAAGGAATAGAAAAATTGGAGTCGGGTACAAGTTTTAATTACAAACTCTACATATCTGCCTGAATTTGTTGATTGGCTGCATTTTGCGCTTTTAACATTGCTTGTTTTAATGGTTGTTGTCCTAGCAAAACACTAATAAATTGATTATCAAAGTTGTTGATAATTGCGGCGGGATACTTGCCTAATTGCCAGGGTGTGGCATAATTAACTCCTGCTACTAATGATGCTCTAAGAGGGTCTTGATCATAGCCTAATTGTTGTGCTACTGATTTACGGGCTGGTAATGCAAATCCTTTCCTTGTCCATTTTTTCATGCCTTCTTTACCTGTTAAGTAGGAAATGAGTTTCCAGGCTGCAAGTTTATGGGGCGCTTGTTTATTCATGACATAAGCAACGGTAAAAACCATTGTTGCTTGCTGATGATTAATTTTAGGGATCTCTGCTGTCGCAAATTCTAGTTTGGGAAAGGTTTCTTGCAAATAGGGAATTGCCCAATTCCCTTCAATTACCATTGCTACCTTATTTTGTCCAAACATTTCACTCCCTGAATTTGTACCGACATCAGATTTTTGAGCGGAAGAACGGTCTTTTTGATATTGATTAATGACTAATTCTAAACCTTGCAAACCTGGATCATTGGCAAAGGTAGCATAACCATTTTTATCAATAATTTCTCCGCCAAAAGCTGTAATTTTATATGCCTGACGGGCTAATTCGGGAATTTCACCAAAGCCATATTTATTTAGTTTGCCTGTTAGTTGTTTTGCATAGGTACGGAGTTGTTCCCATGTGGTTGGTGGATTGGTTAAACCAATTTGAGTAAATGCTTGTTTGTTATAAAATAGGGCTAGGGTGGAATAGTCTTTAGGTAAACCATAAATATGATTTTGGTAGGTAAAATTGTTGAGGAGGTTGGGTTCTATGTCTGTGATGTCAAATTTGGGGTTAATGTATTTATCAAGGGGTTCTAGGACATTCTGACCCATTAAAAAAGGGGCTTCTAAAGCGTCAAGATAAAATACATCTGGTGCGGCTTCTCCTACTAGGCGGGTTTTAATCACATCCATATATTGATCGGCGATCGCTTCATATTTAACTTTGATCTGGGACTCCTGCCTTTCAAAGTCTTGGATTACCTGTTTTAACAGTGTTTGTTCTAGAGGATTACCTGTCCAACCACTGAGTTTGACGGTAATGGGTGGGGGTAATTTTGGTAATAGCAAATTATGACAACTAATCAGAGCGATCGCTATTGTTATTACCAATCCTAAAAATTTAAATAATCTCTTTTTTCTCACAATTTAATTGAGATTAATTCTGAGTTGATATGGTTACTAATTTATTTCCCCTGCTGATATAGATCATCTTTCTAGAGGATGGTTTTATAGCAATAAGATACCCGACTTCTTAGAGGGTGTTTGAAAAGTTATGGTTGATGCAATACTTGTCGGTTAAGGAAATGTAGGTTGGGTTGAGCGATAGCGAAACCCAACATTATCAAGGATTTTGTGGGGTTTTGAGGCTTAACCGAGCAGTATTGATGGTTGATGTATCAAATATTTTTTACCCCTCCCTAACCCTGTCTCTTA
>NZ_JADEWA010000240.1:0-8295 GCF_015207865.1 Dolichospermum sp. LEGE 00246 | reverse complement strand
GCATATTAAAGCCTTTAAAAAAAGACATAACTTATTAAATTATGTCTTCGATACTAATTTTATTTAAAGCTCTAAACCACTCTTTTGCAACTTCTTAAATGGATCTAAGATAAAGTCAATAACATGACGCTGACGAATGATTACTTCCGCACTTGCTGTTTGTCCAGGGGTAATAGGAATCCGTTTGTTACCGACTTGAATATAAGGATTTTCTAAAGCGATATCTAATTCATAAGTTTCTATGCGGTTAGAACTATTTTCTTGAACTCTAGAGTTAGGTGAAATCCAACTAATACGTCCTGACACAATTCCGTATTCTTGGAAAGGATAAGCATCAAATTTAATTTTGACTGGCATTCCTGCCTTGACAAAACCACTATTTTGACTAGGCATACGTGCCTTCAAGATCAAGGGAGCATTTTCGGGAGCAATTTGAGCAATCATTTGTCCTACTTGGACAACAGAACCAGATTTTTTAATAGGTAATTCAAAAATTATTCCATCAATGGGAGAACGGATAGTTCGCTGTTTTAGTTGTAAATTTAAGGCTGTAATCTGTCCTTTTGTCTGCATCATTTCTGATTTAAGGGAAATGATTTGATTTTGAATGTCTTTAAACTGTTCTTGACTTTTCAATAAAATTAATTCTCCGCCTTTTAGAGAACTTTTATAACGACTTTCTTCTTCTTCTAACCGTAGTCTTGCCTGTTCAATATCTGATCTAACTTGATTCATTAGTGACTGATAACGACTGACTTCTTCCTTTAGTTTTAACTTTGCTGTTTGCAGATTAAATTTTGCTTCTTCTTGAGAACGTTGACTTTCTTCAGCAATTTTTTCTAATTCTATTATTTTAGTTTGAGCAATTATTCCTTCCTTTAATAGCAGACGATAACGTTGAACTTCCGAAATATCTCGACGTAAGCGACTTGTAGCTAATCTGTAGTTAGTTTGATTAGATTGTATATTCTGTTTTGCCTGATCAATTTGAGCTAATTTTTCCAAATCTTGGAAATCATAAGCACTTTTTTTAGTCTCAAATGTTTGTTTAGCTTGATTAAGTTGAGCAATTTTTTCTAATGATTGAGATTGGTTTTGCTGACGTTGAATATTAATTGACATTAAGACTTGATTCCTTAATATCTCTAGTTGAGATTGGCGATTAATTAACCCCTCTAATTTAGATTGTGCTTGTTGAATTTCTGTTTGTAAAACATCAGATTCCATTGCTAATAAAACTTGTCCAGCTTTAACAGTTGCTCCTTCTTTAACATTGACATTAACAACACTACCAGTTACCGCACTATCTAATTTTTGTGTTGCTCCTTTGGGTTCTATTCTCCCACTAGCATTACCCGTTTCATCAACTTTAGTTAACATTGCCCAAGGCAAAATAACGGTAGCAAAACTAACTAGTAAATACAACATGGAACGAGTCCATGCTTTTGGTAAAGCATCTAATAATTCCTCTGTGCCATAAAACCAATCCTTGGCTTTATCTAATATCTGGATTTGCTGGTTTGTTATTACAGCATTAGATTCAGGTTGACGCTGCGGCTTTATAGTAGTAGTTGGTTGGGTGTAAACTGACTGTGGCATAAATAATTAGAGAATTTTGGTTATATATCCCCGACTTCTTGAAGAAGTCGGGGATATGGTGAAAATTAATTTTTTTGTGCTAATTGTTGTTGATTAAGATAGAAATAATGTCCTCTTTTGGCGATTAATTGTTCATGTGTACCGCTTTCTACTAAAACACCACGATCTAAGACTAAAATTAGATCAGCATGACGAACTGTGGAAAGACGGTGAGCAATAATTACACTTGTACGTCCTTGCAGGATTTTTTTGAGGTTGTTCTGAATAATCCGTTCTGATTCGGCATCCAGGTGACTTGTGGCTTCATCTAATATTAAAAGTCGGGGATTTCCTAATAATGCGCGGGCAATTGCTAACCGTTGGCGTTGTCCTCCAGATAACATTCCTCCCCCTTCACCAATTTGAGTTTCATAACCCATTGGCATTCTTTTAATAAACTCATCTGCACCTGCAAGTCTGGCTGCTTCCATAATCTCTTCTAAAGAGGCTTCTGGATGAGCAATTGTGATATTTTCCCGAATTGTTCCTCCAAATAAAAAGGTATCTTGATCAACAACTCCAATTTGCGATCGCAAGGAATGTAAGGAAATACTAGTAACATCTTGATTGTCAATCATAACTCTTCCATCTGTCGCTAGATATAAACCCAAAATCAACTTAGAAAGTGTTGTTTTTCCAGAACCACTGCGACCAACAACTGCTACAGTTTGTTCAGGCAAGATTTCAAAACTGAGATTTTCTAAAATATTAATCTCACTTTCAGGATGATAGCGAAAGGTAACATTATTAAAGCTAATTCTCCCCATTAATCTTGGTAAAAATTGCCGAGGTTTATGTTCTAAATCTTCCTCTGGTTGTGCTTCTAAGACATCATTAATTCGTTCTGTAGCAACAATTACTTCCTGTAACTGATTCCACAAAATAATTAATCTTTGGAAAGGCTGAATAATATTGCCTAATAACATATTAAAGGCAACTAATTGACCAATGGTAAGTTGATTTTGAATAACCAACCAAGCTCCAAACCATAATAATCCTGTACTTGCCAAAGATTGAATAGTAGAACTAACTAATTGCAGTTGATTACCAATTACTTGACCACTAAAGTTCTTTTTGATTAAATTATTTAGCAATTCTTCCCAATGCCAACGCACCGTTTGTTCAATAGCCATTGAGCGAATCGAAGAAATGCCAGTCAAGCTTTGAATTAAATAACTATTTTCCAGTGTTCCTGCTGTAAATACCTCCCGACTAATCCGCCGCAAAAATGGTGTAGCAAAGAATGTTAAAATCACAAATGGCGGCACAATTGCTAATGTCATTAATGCCATTGGTGGACTATACCAAAACATTAATCCCACATAAATAAAGACTGTTAGTAAATCCAATCCAATGGAAAGAGCTTCACCAGTTAAAAAACGTTGGATTTTTTGATTTTCTTGGACACGGGAAACAATATCTCCGACATAACGAGATTCAAAAAATGCCAGCGGTAGACTAAATGTATGTTTAATAAAACCTACCATCAAGGCAATACTAATGCGGTTGGCTGTGTGATCTAGTAAATATTGTCTTAAGCCATTAATGGCAACCCGAAACAAGCCGAAAATTAACAATCCAAACCCGACAGTATTTAAAGTTAAAACACTGCCTTGAACAATAACTCTATCTAATAGGAGTTGAGTAAATAAAGGCGTGATTAATCCAAATATCTGAATTAATACCGAAGCCAGAAAGACTTCTAGGAGAACCTGAAAATGAGGTTTAACTAAATCCAATAACTGCCAAAATGGCGTGTTAGCTTCTGGCGTTTTTTTGAGGGAAGCTGTAGGTTGTAATAGTAAAGCGTAACCAGTCCAACCTGTGAGAAATTCCTTGGTAGTCAGCCGACGTTGACCAATGGCAGGATCGGCAATAATTACCTGTTTTTTGGTAATTTCATAGACAACAATGTAATGTTTACCTTGCCAATGAGCGATCGCTGGTAAAGGCTGTTGAGCAAATTTATCCAAACTGGCTTTTACCGGACGGGTAGCAAAACCAAGGCTTTCCGCCGCTGCACTCAAACTTCGCATAGATGCACCACTCCGGCTAATATTAGCCAGATCCCGCAGCCGATTAATACTCAGGTTTTTCCCCCAATAACGACCAATCATAACTAAGCAAGCAGCACCACAATCCGCAGCACTTTGTTGTTCAAAAAATGGGTAGCGTTTAGTAAATTTCCGCCACCAATTGCCAGCAATAACAGTAGGAACAGGAAAATATTGAGAGGGTTTCTTTGTTGATGTTGGTGGGGGAATAATTGGTTGAGAGAAATTAACAACTTTGCCATTTCTTGGCAATTCAACAATCGGTATATCTGGAGACTTAGGACTGTTAATTAACTCTGCCTTATTCAGCAAAAAATTATAAACAGGAGGAAATTCTCCCATGACCTTTTTTACCGTTTTTTCGGGAAGATAGGCAACCTTTAAATTCACAGAGGCTCTAGCAACATAACTGCTAAAATCTTGGTCTGGAAATAAAGTTAACTCCCCAAATGATAATCCTGGCGTGAGAGTATTAATTAAATTGTTGGAGCTATCAAGCAATCTTACCTTACCCGACAGCACAATATAAATTCCCGGCTTGGCTGTAGTCGCTTGCCAAAATTGCTTTGCTACAGGTGGCTCAATAATTTCTAAAGCCTGGATACAATCTTTAACTACTTGATCTGATAATCCATCACCCAAGACTTGCTTAATATATGTAGCTAATTGTTCCTGAGAAAACGCTGATAGCACTTCCTAACCTCCAAAACACTATTATTTATTGGTCTGCATGAGATTAAATGACCAATGAAAACTAGGTTCAGGTAGAGAATGCAAATCACTAATTTTAATTGCTAAATCCTGATTTTCAGTAGTTATCAATGGGGAACTTTTGCGTTTAGTAGACAGTCCCATTTGTTTAAGGAGGCGATTAATATGGCGATCGCTAATTTGAATTCCCAACTCCTTCGCCAAATGTTTACTCAACCATTGAGCCGTCCAATCACCAAAAGCATAGCCATATTCACGGGGACTACAATTAACTAATTCCTTTAATCTTTCAATATATTCATCATTAACAATCTTTGGTCTACCCAATGGTCGCTGATTCCATTTATGCGCCATCCCCGCCTCAGCAATACCGATCCAGTATCTCGCCATCTCCTGAGAACAACCAATCATTTCACAAATATGAGTTTGTGACTTTCCCATATCTGCTAACAACATAATCTCAATTCGTCGCCGATATTCTGGTTGCGAATTATTTTGTAAATTTTTTAGCAACACCTTTCGCTGAAAAGGTGTTAAAAACTTACTTTCATAATTATCGTAAATATTCACAACCTGATCTTGATGAGAATAAGATGACATAATTCTTACCAGTTGCTTTCTACTTTCAGATTCGGGCAAATTCATCTATTACATCTATTCCTAAAATCCAGATGCAAAAACTTTCACAGATATGCAATATTTAATCTGTAGGATGTTTCCTGAATATTCATTTAATTTTCAATATCTATGTAACAGGCATAGCTGTTGTGTCCCCCCAATAAACAGCATTGTCTGGCAAAACACCCATAAACAAACTCCCAAGATTTAGCTTGCTAATGCCAAAAATCTACATAGGGAATGATATTACCCCTAATTGAGATGGGAGTCTATTGATAAACACTGGTATTTCAGTTAATTAATTTATGCAGTTATAACTAACTAACAATTACGTAACTTTTCAAAAATTGTAGCCTCACACTAAATAAACTTAAGCAGGATGTAATCTATCTCTTACACTATCCTAAAAATAGAAAACTCTCATCAGCAAACTTTCTTAAATATGAAATTGTTTGTCTGATAGCATGGCGTTAGTCATTTAGTTTAGATAAAAAAGTGACAAAGCTTTAGTTCTTATCTTTAAATTCTGCTACATCTTGTTCTAAAATTTATATAAAAAATAAAATCTTCATCTAAACTTCATGAAGACTTTATAGAAAATTCATATTAACTTAAAGTTGATAAAAATATATCGAGTAAGTAGATTGGCGTTGAAAATTGTCGTTATAGCAAGGCGAGAGGTAAGAGGAGGCAAGAGGCAAGAGTGAAGAGGGTTTGGGCGATTTTACTTTTCTTTACACCAATACCTTGTCCATTTTTTGTAGGTCAGGTTAAGCGACAGCGCAACCCGACGCATTTGTTGGGTTATGGCTATGGCTCCTACGTCGCCACGCAAGCTATCGCCACACTATGGCTAACGCCTCCCGTCTGGGATACGTGAACGTACCTCAATCCAACCTACAAATCAAGACTTTTTTCGATTTGGACAAGGTATCGTTACACAGATTGGTTTTATTGTGTTCACCTACTTAGTAGTCTGTCAAGAACTAATTGACGGGTAAATAAATTTTTCTTCTTCCTTCTTCCTTCGCGCTCTTTGCGCCCTAATGCCTACGGCACGCTCCGCGAACGTGGTTCATTTTTTCTTTATCCGTCAAAATTTATTTGACAGACTACTAGGATTAAGTTCTACTGAAATCAGTAGAGGCGCATTGATATCGGCATTAAGATTATTTATTTGGTTTTAAGAATCCCCGTCTCTTTAGAGAGCGGGGAGTGTCAACGTTATATCAATTGCCAATTGACATAACAGTAAAAATTTGTAAGTAAGAGCATGATTTGACCATAATCCTTCCCTTTCCTCACCTACCTTAATAACTAAAGTTAGCCAAACCTCAGTTACAGAAAATTTGGTAGTAGAAGTTATCTAGCCATATCAATTTTATTAGGGTAATCCACCACCCTAATTGAAAAGCATTCAGACTTCTTAGGAAAAAGAACCACCTTTAGTTATGGTTCATCAGTCTTAATGAAGAATTTATTTAATTAATCAGGAACTGAATGCCAAAACAATCAGACCCTATCTTTCATGTGGTGCAGACGCAAACAGTTTTTGGGAAAAATGCAATTAGTCTGCTCTTTCATGAGCAAACGCAAACAGTTTTTTGGGAAAACCGCAATTAGTCTGGTCTTTCATGGGCAAACGCAAACAGTTTTTGGGAAAAATGCAATTAGTCTGCCATGAATCTTTGTTTAGGTTGCTATTTCTAATCTATAGGATGTTATCAGTGTGTATTTGCCATTCTGGCAGATTTTTACAACAAGTCAGTAATTGCAGTTACTCACATTGCCGATCAACTGATCTGAGTAACAAGCAATTACGAGATTATCAGCAACTATGCCGACTTTTTTTCTCTACCGTTGGCGCGTGATTCAGCATGATGTTTTCCTCCCACTTCCATATAGGCTATATCCTTAATCTTACTTAAACAGTTAGATGCCAGATTACCTTCGGATCTTTTCTCTGTGGTGGAGTTAGCAATTTTTAGAGTTTCATTATTTTGGGGATGGGAGCGACTCATACGAGCATTTTCTTTGAGAATGCGGTTATAAGTCCGATAAGGGATATAGTGCATTGGATTATAGCCCACGAATCGTAACATTAAAACACAAGCCCAAGAATACTTCCCTGCTAAAATCGCTTCGACTACTTGGTCTAACTGTTCGGGATGGATTTTTGGTTCTAAGTTGTTACCACTGCCAGCAATATCTTGATTCATGATCTTAGTTATTTTTGAATTGAGTAAATAAATTAGTCCAGTTTCTGCAAATGCGATGGTCTTCAGCCAAATTGCGGTTGCGGGAATGACCAGAACCTATAAATAATCAATTGGTGGCAGATGTGGAAAATAGTAACAACTTGTTGCAAAAATACGGTAATTGCCAACATGGATACCTGGATAGAACGGATTTTAGAGAACTGCATCTCTAAAACCACCCGTTGAACTGAGCTAAAAAACGCATTTGACCTGATGATTTTTTTCATAACCTGACCTGTGATTGAAAACCTGATTGTTTTTAATCAAGCCTCTGTACTACTGTGCTTGCCGTGTATACCCTGATTTTCTAGGAAGTTTTACAGTTTTCAATTAGTAATATCTATAGCTCACAGAGATAATATGTATTAATTGCGTCTGGGCTTCAGATTTATACTTACTAATGAATCAAAGGTAAAAATTTACCAAATTTTCTGATTTCTACCGAGAGGAATTGAGTTCGACATAGCTTTTCGTAGATGCCGTTGTTTACTGTTGAAACTTCCAAGTGGAAATTTTTGGCTTCACCCTAGTTACTGCTGTATAACTTCTTACCATTGATTCTGCCGCCTTTGCTGTAAAAGCTGACAATTGCACCAGTGGAATCAGGAAAACCATTAATTTCTCAATTTCAAAAGCCACATTTTTATTTATACTATTTTTTGTCGCTAATGTCATCTGCCAAGGTGGCAAGATTTAAGTTAAATTTACTGAACTTATCTAGATATTTACTTATGTCTTGTGCAAGTTTGGGTTTTGTCCCCACTTGGCAAAAAATGAGGGGTGTTACCCCCCACTTTAATCTCAATGGCAGATGTTATCATTGTCATACAAGACAAAAACACCACTAACATGGTCTACCTAATCTCCTAGTATATAAATAGTTTTAATGAACGTATGTACCCAAATGAATTAAATTTTTATCAGAAAAACAAATGCTTAAATTTACACTTATTTCAACCAAAGCTCTTACTGTGTAAGCATTTTATGGATTTACGTTTTTTACAAATGGATACAAG
>NZ_JADEWA010000239.1:0-8325 GCF_015207865.1 Dolichospermum sp. LEGE 00246 | reverse complement strand
GAGTGGGGGAGTGGGGGGAGTGGGGGAGAAATTTCTTCCTTCTGAACTCCTGAATGGGTGCAGGACCTGCGCCCCTACCTCCTGATAGGGTGGCGTGGCGTTAGCTATACTCCTGTTCAATACTCCTGTTCAATACTCCTGTTCAATAAAATATCCTAGCAGTGTGTTATGTAAATAAACAGTCTGCTAGGAATAAGTAATATTGCTTGCCATGTTTGAGCGGATTAGTATTTAATTATTCACATAAAAATACTGTCCTACGGCTAACTACAATAAACAAAAAAGGTGTATAAATTGGTTAAGATAATTCATGGAAATGGTTAATTTGTGATTAAAATCAAAGTCCGAGATTGCTGACGGGTGTATTTTTTTTGGTAATCTAAACTGGCACTTTTAGGGTTTTTCATAGTCGTGACAACCCTGACTGTGGCAAAACAAGTGATTAAAGAGAATTTTATGGCGCTTATAGTTCAAAAATACGGTGGTACATCTGTTGGTTCAGTCGAACGGATTCAAGCTGTAGCAATGCGGGTTGAAAAAACTGTCAAAGCTGGAAATTCTGTTGTAGTAGTGGTTTCTGCAATGGGTAAAACCACTGACGGGTTAGTTAAACTAGCTAATGACATCTCTAAAACTCCTAGTCGTCGGGAAATGGATATGCTGCTTTCTACAGGGGAGCAAGTTACCATTGCTTTACTGAGTATGGCATTGCAGGAAATTGGTCAACCAGCAATTTCGATGACTGGCGCTCAGGTAGGAATTGTTACCGAAGCAGAACACAGCCGCGCCCGGATTTTACATATTGAAACTGAACGCTTAATGCGGCAAGTTAATGGCGGTAAAGTGGTTGTGGTTGCGGGATTTCAAGGAATTAGCAGTACAGAAGCATTAGAAATTACTACTTTGGGACGTGGTGGTTCTGACACTTCCGCCGTCGCCATAGCCGCTGCTATCGGGGCAGATTTTTGTGAAATTTATACAGATGTTCCGGGAATTTTAACTACAGATCCGCGTCTTGTTCCTGAAGCCCAATTATTGACAGAAATCACGAGTGATGAAATGCTGGAATTGGCTAGTTTAGGGGCGAAGGTATTACATCCCCGGGCTGTGGAAATTGCCCGCAATTATGGTGTTCCCCTGGTGGTACGGTCAAGTTGGACGGATCAGCCCGGAACTTGGGTAACTACGCCGTCAAGGCAAGATCGGGCGTTGGTAAATTTAGAATTGGCACGACCAGTGGATGCTGTGGAGTTTGATATTCAACAGGCTAAGGTGGCTTTATTGCGTGTTCCTGATAGACCAGGGATAGCCGCTCAGTTATTTGGGCAAATTTCCCAGGAAAATGTGGATGTGGATTTAATTATTCAGTCTATTCATGAAGGTAATACTAACGACATTGCTTTTACAGTAAATACTTCAATATTAAAACGGGCGGAAGCAGTATCATTGGCTATAGCACCGATATTTAAAAATCAGCATAGTTCAGATGAAGCGGAAGTAATAGTAGAAAAAGATACTGCTAAAGTGAGTATTGTCGGGGCGGGAATGATTGGTCGTCCGGGGGTAGCAGCGCAGATGTTTACAACTTTGGCGGAAGCTGGTGTGAATATTCAGATGATTTCTACCAGTGAAGTTAAGGTGAGTTGTGTGGTGGATATTGGGGATTGCGATCGCGCTATAGCTGCTTTGTGTCATACTTTTGAAATCAACTCTTCTTCTACTTCTCTCTCCTGTGCTGGGATTAAAGCCCCGGCGGTGCGTGGTGTCGCTTTAGACATGAACCAAGCCCGAATTGCGATTCGGCAAGTACCAAACAATCCGGGTATGGCTGCCAAATTGTTTGGATTTTTAGGGCAACATAACATCAGTGTGGATATGATTATTCAGTCCCAACGTTGTCGAATAGTAAATGGTGTTCCCGGAAGGGATATTGCCTTTACTGTGGCGAAAATGGATGCAGAAAATGCTCAACAGCAATTAAAAGCAGTTGCCAAAGAGTTTGATTGGGGTGAGGTAGTATTAGATCAGGCGATCGCTAAAGTTAGTATCGTTGGTTCTGGGATGGTAGGACAACCGGGCATAGCCGCCAAAATGTTTACAGCCTTAGCTAAAAATCACATCAACATTCAAATGATAGCCACTTCAGAAATTAAAGTTAGTTGTGTTGTCGGACAGGATGAAGGTGTCAAAGCATTACAAGTTATTCATTCAGCTTTTGATTTAGCTGGAAGTGAAAAATTTGTAGTTCCAGCGTGAAAATACCCAACCTGATTTTTCTCCTCATTGCAGCATTTGCAGAAATCTCCGGTTGCTACAGTTTTTGGGCATGGTTAAGATTAGGAAAAAGCATCCTTTGGGTAATTCCGGGAATTTTCGCTTTGATCATCTTTGCTGTGTCCCTAACTAAAGTAGATGCCGATAATGCTGGCAGAGTTTATGCTGCCTATGGGGGAATTTATATCCTTTCATCCTTGCTGTGGTTATGGCTATTTGAAGGAGTAAAACCGAATAGATGGGATTTATCGGGTGTGATATTTTCCCTTTTGGGAACGGTAATTATTTTATGCGGTTCACATAGATAAATGAACAGAATAATTAACCGCAGATAAACACAGATAAACGCGGATGAATTAATGGATTCGTCTCGTTCCCAGTCTCTGACTGGGAATGAATTCTAGAAGGCTCTGCCTTCAATGATATTAGAGGCAGAGCCTCATCAACTGCATTCCTAGTCAGAGACTAGGAACGAGATGTGGTAGAGATTTGAGATTAAGTTGACACATATCAGCTTTTGCTTTACCCCTAGGTTTAGAATCAAACAATCAAGCCATTTTGAGTATATATCGAGTATATTATAGCCTCCTCCTCGCTTGCGAGGGTGCTGGGGTTCTTATAGCTGACTGAATAAAAAAACGCTGTATCTCTCATTAATAAGATTTACCATCACTACCAAAGTATTCTCGGTAAGCACAAACTTGATTATCTCGAATATCAAAAGCAATTGCAACCCGATTTTTATAAGGATTACCAAATAAGTTACCTTCATCCCGAAATTCAAAAATCACTGTTTTTTCATTGCTAGTAATATTGTCTAAAGAGGTAATCTTAATTCCTAGTTGGAAGGACTCAGAAACATATTCAAAAAACTCCTTTGCTCGTTTTTTACCTACATTTAAACCGTGAAATTTTCCCATAGGAAACCAAAAGGTAAAATCATCTGTCAGCATATCTAAAAATGCTTGCCAATTACCAGTTTCTAAACCTTGCACAAAATACCCAAATGCCTGATTAGCGACATTTAAGGTGCGTTCTGATTGTGTAGTCATCTATCTATTCCTAATTTTTGATTTTTTGATAAATTACCACGCCAAAAGTGTGGTAATTAAAATGATGCCAAATTATGCCAGTCTGCGTTTAACTTCCTCTGGTAAATCTGCCAAAGCTACTTCTATTTGTTCACCACTTTGTAAATCTTTCAATGATGATTTTTGTGCGGCGGCTTCTTCTGAACCAATAATTACACAAAACCTAATTCCCAGTTTATCAGCGGCTTGAAATTGTTTACCCAATGGCTTTTTATCAAAATTAGTTACAACATTAATTCCTGCTTGTCTTAATTGTTGTGATACTTGTAAATAAACAGGCATTAAATCCTCTTGCATATTTACTACTACCACCTGAGTGGGAGTTGCCGGTAACGTATTCAAAATACCCGCTTTTAATAACCGACTAATTAAGCGAGTTAAACCAATAGAAATACCCACACCAGGCATTTTTTCACCAATAAACATTCCCACTAATTCTTCATATCTGCCACCAGAACAAATACTCCCCAAAGCTGCATGACCTAATAAAGTAGTTTCGTAAACAGTGCCAGTATAATAATTTAAACCACGAGCAATAGATAAATCAATACAGAAACGTTTATCAGCAACTCCTAAATTTCTCACTCCATTAATTACAGTTTCTAATTCCGTAACTCCTAAATTAAATTGTTCGGCTTCTGGCAAACTTTCAGCCAGGTGTTTAAGTTTATCTAAAACATCATCAATGCTGCCATCAATTTTCACAAACTCAATAATTTTTTCCGTTTGTTCTGAGGAAATACCTTCTGTCTCTAATTCTTGTTTAACTTTAGCTTCGCCAATTTTCTCCAAATTATCAATAATACTAATACAGGTTTTAATTTGGTTTTCAGTAACTCCTACTGATTGAAAAAAACCTGTGAGGATTTTGCGGTTATTAATACGAATGACAAAATCACCAATATTAATTTTTTCAAATATTTCCGTGATAATTGCCGGCATTTGGGCATCATAAAGTAAACTTAGTTTACCACGAGCAACCACATCAATATCACATTGTCGAAACTGCCGAAACCGTCCATCTTTTGCCCGTTCACCCCGAAATACCATGTCCGTTTGATAGCGAGCAAAAGGAAAAGTTAATTCATTTAAGTGACGGGCAATATACGCAGCAAGAGGAACAGTTTGATCAAATTTTAAAGCCCTGGCTTCTGAACCAGTTTCTCCAGATTTATCCTTTTCTGCTTGGCGATTTGGTGGTAAAATTGGCTCAATACCATAAATAATATTGTCACCTTGATTACCTTTAGCTTGCAGGACTTCTAACCTTTCCACTGCTGGAGTTTCAATAGGTGTAAAACCATAACTTTCAAAAACCTGACGAATAATATCTAGTAAATATACTTCTAGACGCTTTTCGCTAGGTAAAAATTCAGGAAACCCGCTAGGAGTAGAAAAGTTAATTTTGTCACTTTTAGTCATTTTTTTACCTTAATAAATGGGAAATTAATTACAGACTATTATAAGGAAGAACGCCGAAAACCCTTGAAAATGTGGGTGACTCAGGAAGCCACATTTGGGCTTTAGACAAGGGATTACCGCAAGGCGGAAGTCAAAAGTCAAAAGTCAAAAGTCAAAATGAAGACAGTATAGGCTTTTGGAGGATTTAGAATGGTTGGTTTATTTACGCCGTTTTGTACTAGAGGCAGGATAAATCCTGCATTGATTTTAATCCATATTCGTGATACAATCATATTGTCACTAAAGACATAAAAAGCTACCGAGGGACTCTCGGAAAGTTACGCTTGTCAGATATGATTTCGCCCGCCAGGGCCAACGAAATCAGGGCAAGAACCCAAATATTTAAGGCAGTGCCTGAAACTGGGATAACTGAGGGATATAGACTGAAACTCTCTATAGAATCTCCGCGTCTTTAGACCGGAGAGTGTCAACCAATAAGTAAGTGGGCGTTAAAAAGTATAATATAAACCTAACCCCCCAACCCCCTTCCCTGGTAGGAAAGGGGGAGTCAAAGCCTCTCCCCTACTAGGGGAGAGGTTTGGAGAGAGGTTTTATATTTAATTATGCCAAGCTAGTTAGGGTTTGCTGAAAAAGTTGTCTGTGAGGGCTAGAAGTATGGCTAACGCCACGCTACCAGGAGGTAGGGGCGCAGGGCTTGCGCCCATTCGGGAGTATGGCTAACGCCACGCTGCGTTATCAGGAGGATTTAGAAGAAGTTAGAAGTAATATCAAGTCTGGAAAATTGAGCGATTTTTGATGCTATATTCGATTTTATTGTGTTCACCTACTTACCCAGCTTCTATACCCCTACTCTTCATTATTAAACCACCAAGGGTCTTTATCAAAGTTAGTTTTAATCAAAAAGGCTTTTTTTCGCATAAAGCGTTTAAAGGCAGCTTTACCCATGCGTGAACCTCCCAAACCAGAAAATTTAAAGGAGTTTTTCTCTCCTTCGTGCATCATAGCTGTTAAACCTGCATCATTAATACTAATAGCACCTACATCTATTTGCATACCAATTTCTAATGCTAACTCTTCTGATTCAGAAAATATAGCAGCACTTAATCCATAAATAGAATCATTAGCTAAATTTATCGCTGCTTCTATATTAGCAAAAGGCATAATCGGCATAATTGGACCAAATGTTTCTTCAGTCATGACTTTCATAGAATGATCAACTTCAGTCATAACCGTAGGACGACACCACCAACCTCCACCTAATTCTTCTACTTTACCACCAGAGTGAATTACTGCACCTTTGGCAACAGCATCTAACAGATGATCATTAATAATAGCCGCTTGTTTTTCACAAATAATTGGACCAATTTCACCACTTTCAATAGTTGGATATGCCAATTTCAATTCATGAGCTTTAGTGACTAATTGATGATAAAATTCTTCAAATATAGATTCAGCAACATAAATTCTTTCAATTGATAAACAGGACTGTCCAGAGTTCACAACAGAACCCCACAAAATTGCTGAGGTTGCTAAATCTAAATCTGCTGATTCTAAAACAATAGCTGGGTCTTTTCCACCTAATTCTAAGAAAGCAGGAATAAATTTTTGGGCTGCCGATTCTGCCACTAACCGCCCAGTTTCTACACTACCTGTAAAACAAATTAAATCTACATCTTCTATTAAATCTGCTCCTGTTTGTCCTGCTCCTTCAACAAAGTTTAAAACATCACGTAATTGAGGAATTGTATTGATTGTAGTCATCAAGGGAGCAACAAATCGGGGAGTAATTTCACTAGGTTTAACTATTACGGCACAACCCGCTAGTAAAGCCGGAATCGTATCAATTGTAGATAACAATAGGGGGAAATTCCAAGGACTAATTACGCCAACCAGAGGATAAGGAACAGCCATTTGTTGTAAAGCAATAAAAGGAATAGATGTATTTTTTGCTGTCCCTTGTATTAATTGTGGAGCTAAATTACACCATTTATCAATACTAGAAATAAATGAATCCACCTCTGTCACTGATGTTGATAATCTTCCAGTATCACTGACTAAAGCTTCTATTAATTGTGTTCGGTCTGATAATATAGCTTGTTTCCATGCTTTTAAAGCGGCAATTCTGCCTTCAATTCCTAATTTTTGCCAGATAATTTGTCCTCTCCGCAAACGGTGACATTGCTGGGAAAGTAATTTTGGTGGCGGAGGAACGATGACATAATCAAATTTACCTGTGCGGGGGTTGCGGACTTCTATTGGTTTACTCATTTGTGATTAATTTAAATTTTATCTCTCGCAAAGGCGCAAAGGCGCAAAGGAAGAAATACCGTAAGCTTCCGAAAACGTTTTTACAGTATTTATTGTATTCTCAAAATAGTCCATTTATAGTTATTTGTATGTCTGCTGCTCAAAAACTGCGTGAATTATTGGCACGTCCTGAAATTATCGTTATTCCTGGTGTTTATGATTGTTTGAGTGCAAAATTGGTAGAAAAGGCGGGTTTTGATGTCGCTGCTACCAGTGGTTTTGGGATTGCTGCTTCTACCTTGGGTTTACCTGACTATGGTTTTCTCACTGCTACAGAAAATTTATCCACTGTCGGGAGAATAGCTCAGTCAATTAATATACCCTTGATTGCTGATTGTGATACGGGCTACGGTAACGCTTTAAATGTGATGCGAACTGTAAAAGATGCGGTGCAGTTGGGTTTAGCTGGGATTATTTTAGAAGACCAAGAATGGCCGAAGAAATGCGGACATTTTGCAGGTAAACGGGTGATTTCGATGACAGAACACGCGGGAAAAATCCGGGCTGCGGTGGAAGCACGTGGTGATAGCGATTTGGTCATTATAGCCCGAACTGATGCCCGTGCGCCTTTGGGGTTGGAGGAAGCCATTGCTCGTGGTCAATCATACATCAATGCTGGTGCAGATGTCTTGTTTGTGGAAGCTCCTCAATCTGTGACAGAGTTGGAAATTATAGCCGCTGCTTTTCCTGATGTGCCGCAATATTTAGCTGTGGAAAAGGAGTATAAGGAATAAATTATTCATTACTTCTCTGGTTGAAACTTGATGAATAATGAATTATATTAAAAATAATGCAATATAATACTGTGCATTATTGAGGTAATTTCATGAGTACCACGAGTTTTCGGCTTGATGATGACTTACAAGAGAAACTTGATACCACTGCTAACCGAATTAAGCGTTCTAAAGGTTGGATAATTAATGATGCTCTCCGTCGGTATATTGAGCAGGAAGAACTTAAACAAAGGATGTTTGAAGAAACTCAAGAAGCGATCGCTGATATTGAAGCCGGTCGTGTAGTATCAGGAGAAGAGGTGATGAAATGGTTGGAAACTTGGGGAACTGCTGCGGAAACAATTATCCCTAACTTCGTTAAATAGCCCAAAAAATCATCTGCGTTTATCTGCGTTTATCTGCGTTTGAATTACTCCATAAGTTATAATCTATTTAAAGAAAGTCAATTAAATGAAGAAAACCTAAATTATGGTAACACTAGAAGAGGCAATTTCAAC
>NZ_JADEWA010000238.1:0-8332 GCF_015207865.1 Dolichospermum sp. LEGE 00246 | reverse complement strand
AGGTAGGGGAGGTGGGGGAGGGAAGAACAGAAGTTTTTTCCGATCATTACCCGTCAAAATAAATTTGACGAACTACTAGTTTTTAACATCAATTAAAAATGCGGTATAGATAAATACTCAATTTTGATAGATCTGTTAAGAGACTTCCAATTAAAAAAATCTCCCAAAATTTCTTGTGGTGCAGTCCGAAAAGCCTGCTAATAATACAAGGACGGGCAAGATGCCCATCCCAAAAGATTGGATTATCTTTTTTGTGAAATTCTCTAATTAAATTTGGTGATTAAAGTAGGTAACTATATGGTTCTTCGAGTGATTGTACGGTACTGGATTTGATGGCATCTAAATAACGCAGTAATAACTGGACTTGTTGAAGATTGGGACGATAGGAAAGATTGCCTTGTTTTTCAAATAGTGGTGGAGAATTTATGCCTGTTTTCAGGGCATCAATCGCTTTATAATCGAGGTTTTCCTGGGAGTGACGGGTAAGCCAAAGGTGATCTGAAGTCCCAGGAATTAACCCCGGTGGTAGTTCACCTTCTAAGAAAGCTAATAATCGCTGTTGACAGATGCGGGTATTAATACCACGACTTTCAAATAAGTGTAAGACTTCACCAAAGGATAAAGAACGATTGGGTAGTAGTTTTAGCAGTTCGGAAAACAGGAAATAATCTGTGTATTGTTGTTTGGGTATGTCTAAAACTTGGGGATGCAAAGGTAACATAGTTAAACCCAATGCCACGCGACTACAATTGGGAGTGCCATTTTCACCCAGGTATAAGTCTTGAATAATTTTGGCATTAGGCAGTTTTTGCCGTAACCAACGGTTAATTGTGCCAACGGAAGCTACACCACCACTGAGGACGGCTTGATTAATGGCTTCGGTGGGAATACCACGAGCTACTAATAATTTGTTAAGTTCTCGATTGAGACGACGGACAAAGGGAACAAAGACTTGACTTTCCAGGTCTCGGCGCTGTAATACCCAACATTGGTCGGCAAATTCTAGGGTAAAGGTTTCTTGGTGCTGTAAAATCAATTTCAACGCTAAGGCTGCATCTAATAAAGCTTGTCCCAGGAGGGAACTTTCTAGGCGTTGTTGGAGACGAATTCGCGCTTCTGTGTCTGGTTCACCAACTTTGGGTAATGATAAGGCTTCTAAACCCAAGTTAGAAAATTGCATTTGGTCTAAACCCGGAATCGAGGGTTGCCAATGCCAAGGGTTTGTGTTGGTTGGTTCATGATGAGATTGTCCGGGTTGACGGGGTTGGCGGGATTTTGGTGGTAGTAGTAATTGACAAATGATATCCTGTTCAATGCCTTTGCCAGAGTAGGCGAAATTGTGCAGCATGAAGTCTTTATGTGTCAATTTTTCCAGATTGGCTGGGATATCTACCAAGGTCATTTCTACTTGGGTTGCACCAATATTAATGGCTAAAGTGTTACCTAATAAGGGATAATCACTGGTTTTTAAAGGGCGTAAACCTTGATTTTCGCTAATTTGGATAGATTGACCATTAGCACTGTCTAATTCTGGCAGCAAACTGGCGATCGCTTCCTCGACAAACAAGATTTGTTGGGGATGAGAAACAAGTTCACCGGTGACAATCGCTTCCCGCACATTAAAACGATATTGTTCATTCCAACTGGAAGGACAAGTACAGATAACACCCGCAATATTCTTAATTACTCCTGAAAAAGTCGCTGTATTCATGCCCACAGCATTAGCAGTTAAAGCCGGTGTGGTACTGGTTTGAATAGACTTGAGAGTTGATAATAACTTAGAAAGCGATCGCACTACCCAAATTAACGGACCTGCGGAAAACTCGTTCAATTGCAACATCGGCTCCCATTTTTGCCGTTCTTGCTGATAGGGAACTGCTATTTGCAAATAAGGCTTTAACTGTGCTGAATAAAGATGAGGGGAAAAATCTGATTCTCCACTTTTCCCCTGATGAGAACCTGAATTAGTAGGTAAATAAACTTCTGCGGGTAACCGGAATGATTGCTGAAAACTAGAACCATCAACTTGACTTTCGGCTGACCAATAAATTGGATAAACTATCAATTGAGAGCGATTTAATAAAGCCGCAGAAATTCCCGTCGTCCCAATATCAATTCCTAAATACCAACTGGCATCCAAAGTATCATTAGAAATCAGATTATTCTCTTCTTCATGGTGAATTGATGTTTGATTATTGGTAGTTGGAGATTGCTCCTCAGTGAGTGGAGATTGCTTAACATCTTCTGGTTCAGCATCTACATCTGTCTGAGTTGTTAAACTTAAATCTACTTCCTGACCCGAAACTATATTTACACTATCAACTTGACTGGTAGAATCTAACTTAGTTATAGATTCTCCAGCATAATTTAATGGTTGATCAAAATTAGCTAAATCTTGATCTAATTGTTGCAACTGCTTGGCATCTAAAACAATTTCTGGTATTTCCGAAACATCATTATCTAATACAGACAGCAAATTTTCCCTAGCAGAATCAGCAATAAAGTTATTCAATGCTAATTGCTGATTTTCTGTGTCTGTATTATCTAATTGATTGATAACTTCTGACGGTAATATTTCATTACTAGTATCCACTAATAAATCAGTTAAAACTGTGATTGTATCAACAGGATCGGGTTCTTTTTGAAGTTGTCCTACTACTTCTTTTTCTTCTGGCAAAAATGGGACTTTAACTTCTGTAGGAGCAGGAGAAATTATTGTTTGTGGCTCGTGATTCTCATCATCGTCTTTTGGTTCTGCTAAGATAGCAGTGTCAGCCATACTAGAAAATGTTGAACTGTTAATTTCCAGTGCTGATAAATTATTACTGACCTCTTCAGCCGCAATGGGTAAACTTTCATTTTCCCTAAATTTCAGATCAGGAGAAAAGGAGAAATTTAACGATGAGGAAACTTCAGTATTAAAGAAACTTGCATAAAGTTCATCTACTTCATCAGTATTTGTTAACTGTAAATCTTTAGCAGATTGTGATTGATTCTGTAACAATTCTGTAGCCATATTAATTGGCAATATTTCCGCCTCAGAATTTTCTATAGATATATCTTCTGAGGTTTTTGATTCTTCAATAACCGAAGATTCAGCTAATGATGGTGATGTCGCCACAAGATTTTCTATAGATATATCTTCTGAAGTTTTTGATTCCTCAACAACCGAAGATTCAGCTAATGATGATGATGCCGATACTATTTGAGGATTTACAGGAGAAATAGAAGACTCATTAATCAAAACTTGATCTTGTAAATATTGAGTCAAATTATTGAGGAAATTTGCCATTAATTGTTCACCCTGTATCCCCTGATCGTGCATTTTAGCTAATGCCTGAGATAAGGAATGATAATAGGCGTTAATATTACGTTCTAGGGCTTCAAAAACACTATTGACAGTTCCATCTAAAGACAGTAAACGTTGATCTAAATTCCGAGCTAAACTTGCTAACTGTTCTATCCGTTCTGGTGATTCTAAAATCGGTTGAATACCAGAAGTAATTGCGTCTGGGTTCTGGACATTAGCGTTAATTATTAACCCAGAATTTGATTGTAAATGTGGTACTAAACGACCCATGAGGACTTCTAAAAAATCAGAAATCATCTCCTGTTGATTAGGTAACTGCTGGCTTAATGAAGAGTTTTGTAGTCGCTTTTGCTCTAGTTGTCTAATTTCCTCAATCAAATCTGCTCTTTCTGCCAATAGCCTGGATAATTCTGCTTGTAAAGGCTGAAATAAAACCGTTATTTCTTGTTTGGTTTGCGCGGTTTCATCACTACTTGTCTCTGGTGGGTGTCCAGAAGACTCTAAAATAGATGGAAGATGCTTTTGGTTAAATTGTGTCAACAGAGATGAAAATCCTGGTGTGGGAGATGATTGAGTAGTTTCTGGTAGGACATCATTCTTTGATACTTCATCTTCCTCCAATTGCACTAAAAAGCTCCGCACTCGTTGTAAAATCTCTTTTTCCTGTTGTCCTTGGTTAGAAAGGAACTTAGAAAGACCTTTAGCACTATGAGACAGTAAGTGATCAATATCTGCAATTAGTTGGTGAATTTCATCAGTATGGTAAGTCACGTTAAATTACCTTAGTTAAAAATGTACATTGATTTGTAAGAGACTGACAATTACAAAAAAAGGAAAGAGGCAATAGGCAATAGGCAATAGGCAAGAGTAAAGAAGTTTTCAGCGATTTTACGTTTCTTTATAGAGTTTGGTTTTATTGTGTTCACCTACTTATAGCCATATTTACTGATAAAGACAGTGAAAAAAATTGTAAAAGGAATACCTTTGCCAAATTTCAAAAAGCCTTGATTCGTAGGTCATGTTGTTTACTTTAGCGTGCCGGAGAGATTAGGCACAACCCAACAAATGTGTATTTGTTGCGCTGTCGCTCAAATCAACCTACAAAAAATGGCGAAGGTATTGATACGATTAAGGTTTAGCTAGTTTCTCAGTGTAGGATGCAGTTAATGAGATTGCGTGATGTTGGTCATGCACTCTCGTTGAGGATACACGAAAATCAAATAATACTTCTATATTAGTCAATATTGTCAATCAGTATTTACCACAACAGTGACAACAATCTCAGAAAAAAGGTTATATTAGGGGTATATTTTTATTTTTTTACATAACATAGTTAGTCCAATTTAAGACAATCTCTGTTACAATACCTTGTTAATTTTTTGTAGGTCGGGTTAAGCGACAGCGCAACCCGACGCATTTGTTGGGTTATGGCTGATGCCTCCGGCACGCTACCGCGAACGCCACACTATGGCTAACGCCAGGCTCCGCGAACGTGAACGTACCTCAATCCAACCTACAAATCAAGACTTTTTTCGATTTGGACAAGGTATTGCTGTTAGAGATGATTTTACTATGATGATGTAGGTTTAGAATCAATTACGTTCCACAACCCAACCTACCGGATAATGACTTTTTAGGCTTAACCGAGCAGTATTGGGTTTAGAATAACGATCTTAGTGTTGTGATGATAGCAACTTTAATAAACAAGATGCCCTGATGGAAGAACGATATAATACAAATAATGCATCCCATACATGGATGATTACAGCACCATTTTTTCAAGGCTTGCCAGAACTAGGCGTAGAAAAGGTTCTAACTCATCTTGTTACTCGTACTCATCCAGCTAACCAAGTAATTTTACTAGAAAATGACTGGGGAGGTTCTGTATACTTTATTATAAATGGATGGGTAAAAATCCGTACATACAATTTAGAGGGGAAAGAAGTAACGCTAAATATTATTGGTAGAGGGGAATTATTTGGGGAAATGGCAGCGTTAGATGAAGTCCCCCGTTCTACTGATGTTATTACTCTAGCAGCGACGACGATTGCGAGTATACCTGCTCAGGATTTTGTGAATTTGCTGCAAACAGAACCTTTAGCCGGCGTGAGATTGGCTCAATTAATGGCGAGAAGGTTGCGACAGGTTAACAAAAGATTACGTCTTCGGGAATCAGATAGTCAGTCACGGGTGGCTGATACGTTGCTATTTTTGGCAGAGGGACAAGGAAAACAAGAGAATGCCGGCACGCAAATTCCTAATTTACCACACCGAGAGTTAAGTAGCTTAAGTGGATTGGCACGGGAAACTGTGACAAGAGTGCTGACAAAGCTAGAAAAAAAGGGTTTGATTGTGAGGGATCAAGATAGAATTCATATTCCAGATTGGTCAGCTTTGGAAAAAACTATAGTTTAATTTAGTTGTTTGGCATGAGTATCGTTGATTCCCTACCAGAAGAACCAGAGCAAGATTCATCTCCTGAATCTCTTTCCCAACCCCGATTACAGTACCAACCTCTGAAGGTTGAAAGTACCTTAAGGATGGTGGAAACGGCTTTTTTAGCCAGTACGGCGAGTTTAATTTGGTTTATTAATTTTTATTTTCCTTTGGGTCCAGTATTGCGGGTATTTTTCCCTATTCCTATTGCTTTGGTTTATTTACGTTGGGGTAAACGAGCAGCTTGGATGGCAGCGGTGACTTCTGGGTTGTTGTTGTCTGTGTTGATGGGTCCGGTTCGGAGTTTATTATTTGTCATGCCTTTTGCCTTGATGGGTGTGCTGCTAGGGGCGACTTGGTATCGCCGTGTGCCGTGGATTGTTTCTATTGCTTTAGGGACGCTGTTGGGGACGCTGGGGGTGTTTTTTCGCCTGTGGTTTTTGTCGGTGCTATCGGGGGAAGATTTGTGGGTTTATGTGATTACTCAGGTGACGGAAATTATTGAATGGATTTTTTTAAAATTGGAATTGTTAATGACTCCCAATTTACTATTAATTCAATTGGGAGCGATCGCTCTTATTCTTCTCAATAATTTTATTTACTTGTTTATAGTTCATCTTACGGCTTGGTTACTTTTAGACCGTTTAGGCAATCCCATTCCCCGTCCACCTCATTGGGTGCAAGTGTTGATGGATTATGAGTAGTCATAACTATGATTTTTTTGATTAATTTGATGAAGATGATTAATTAAGTAGGTTGGCGTTGAAAATTGTCGTTATGGCAAGGCAAAAGGCAAGAGGCAAGAGGGAAGAGGGTTTGGGCGATTTTACGTTTCTTTACACAGTTTGGTTTTATTGTGTTCACCTACTTATTCAGGAAAATCAGGAAAATCACAGTTTAGATGATTAATATTTACACCCAAGTTCCCCAGAGTGAAGCATGGCTCAATCGTTATCGCGGTAAATTACCGATATTTGCCTGTGTTTTAGGATTTACAGAAACTGGTTTGATTCCTGGGATTTCTGCCGCTGGTTTGACTCCAGATGATCGCCGATATACGGCTTGTGCTGATGCGGAATTTCTCTATTACGGCGCTGAATATCAACCTAAGTACCCTCTGCCACCTTTGACTTCGGGGGCTTCTCCTGTGCTGATTTCGCGGGCGGTGGTGGCTAATTTAAATATCCCTGTTTACTTATTTAATGCCGGATTACTAAATATTCCACCTGTGCCATTAATTGAGTTGGGTGGTGCGCCGGCGAGATGTTTAAGTGGGGGTGCGGCTATGAATGTAGATACTGTTAAACATTTACTAGCTGAAGGATTACGTTGGGGTTCTCAATTAAGTTCTCAATTAAATTCTGATGGGTATTTAATTATTAGTGAGTGCGTTGTCGGTGGCACAACAACGGCTTTGGCAATTTTAACTGGTTTGGGGATTGATGCTGCTGGCAAAGTTAATAGTAGCCATCCTGTGTGTAATCATGGGCAAAAATGGGATTTGGTGCAGACTGGATTGGCAAAAATTCCTCCGTCAGTTGATCCTTTAGAACTGGTGGCGGCGGTAGGTGATCCTATGCAGGTGGTAGTAGCAGGAATGGCGATCGCTGCCAGTCGAAGTTGTGGGGTATTATTAGGTGGAGGTACGCAAATGTTAGCAGTTTATGCTTTAATTCAAGCGATCACTCACAGATATGACCTACCTTGGCAACCCGCAGAAATTATCATTGGTACAACCCGTTGGGTAGCAGAAGATTCCACAGGCGCAACAATTGACTTAGCCCAAAGTTTCAATAAAAATAGCATCCCTCCCTTATTAGCCACACAATTGAGTTTTGCTAATTCCCGATATCCCCAACTTCAAGCTTATGAACGGGGTTTTGTGAAAGAAGGTGTTGGTGCCGGTGCAGCTTGTATTGCTGCTGCTTTAAGTCGAAATTGGCAACAAAATCAACTATTAGCAGCCATTGAAGCCCAACTTGAGCAACTTAGCACCTATCAATAAACCCTCTGTTTGAGTAACTGTTCTTCTAAGGCAGCAATCCGATGATATGCGGCAGTTAACTGAGTTGTTAGCCGTTGAATTTGAATTTCTGGTGTTATTTGTTTATCTATAGCCTGATAACTCATTTCGGGAATACTATCAAGTAAAATATCCTTATGCTTCCATTCTTTTAACTCATTTGCTGACTGCTTTTTTTCCAAATAATACTCTATGGCTGGTAATTGCCGTAAAGATGAATCTGACAAAGCTTGAGATAGGCGCATATCGAGCCTTTCAATCACTTCATGGATGGCATTAACCTGCTGGCTTAAGGTGAGAATTTGTTTTTCTAATGATTCCATTTAATACCTGCACCAAAAAAATATTTTCTCTATGTTATTCACTTTACTGACGATCTTAGTTATACTTATGAATTATTTAACTTTTGATGACTTTCGTTAAATTTTGATGATATGTATAGAAGTAAATCAATAATATTGATAAATTAAACTGATAATTAAGTAGCTATGATGAACTACGTACACTAGGAGAGATGAAAAAACTTCTTATTCTCCTCTCGAAGAGCAGGGAGGGATTAGGGG
>NZ_JADEWA010000237.1:0-8340 GCF_015207865.1 Dolichospermum sp. LEGE 00246 | reverse complement strand
ATTTTATCCTATTCTCATTATTCTTTACTTAGTAATAATTCGTAGGTTGGGTTAAGCAAAGCGCAACCCAACGCAATAAAATTATAAAGATGTTGGGTTTCGTTCCTCAACCCAACCTACCACTTGATGAAGTTTTAATATGCAAATTAAATGTGTTTTAGCTTAAAAAAACAAACATCCTGTTAAAAAATATCACGCGACACTGTTCTTAGGTTGCCCCTTCGTAATACCAAAGCATACTGAAACCCGAAGGAAGGAAAAAAAACTATATCTATGGGGCGTAAACATTTCTCTTCCTTCGTGTTCTTCTCGTCTATCTCTATGGGGCGCTACGCGAACGTGGCTCATTAAATAAATCCATAGCAGAAAACGAAAAAAAAGGATAAACAAAATTTCTATCCCCAAAAAATCAAGTTATTATCAAGTTATCAAAATTGAATAAAAAATCTAAACCGATGCAAAATCAGTAAACTGTCTCATATAAGGTGGCTTAAAACCTAAAACAATATCCGTTTTTGGTACTCCCAAATCTACCAACTCACTAGCTACACCTTCTTCTGTAAAATCTCTCTGAATCCAAATTTTTCCATCTCTAATATCTACATGAATAATTGTCCCATAAGCCCTTTCATTATTTTCCCATCCTACATGAACCACTAAATAACTATTTCTTTCACAATCAAAAATTAACTCCTTTTCTGTGACTTTGGAAGCATGATTTTCTGTATGTCTTGCTAATACAGTTTTTACCAATTCAGGATAATTCATTCCTTCCATAAAACAATCTCCTGTTTAATAGCTTCAAATATCAGTAATTTTAATTGATGTTCAGCAATGATTTCTTGAATAAACGGAATGAGAAAAAACTCTTTGTATATTTCATTACCAATGGCAAGATATAAAATGCGGTTGGGTTCTTTTTTTCTTAAAACAGAACGGTAATTAAGTGTTTGTCCTAAAGCTGTATGAAATTCACTAACGTCAGATGGACCCAAAAAAGATTTTATTTCAACTGCTATTTTTTGTCCTTCCTTTTCTGCTCCTAACAGTCTTTCTGCTGCTAAATCAATCCGAAAATCAAGAGTATCTACTGTAAATGATAAAGGATCGTCAGTAATTAACCAACCATCTTTTTCTAAAGCTAACCTAACTGCATTGTGAAAAAAATCTTTTGCTGACATACAAACTTAAAACAACACCCTCCTCCCATTATATCCTCCCTCTGCGCTCTCTGCGTCTCTGCGGTTCGTTAAAAAAAGGGATAAGCAAAACGCCTATCCCCAAAAAATCAACTAAATGACTTACGTTCCAGACTGCCAAGAATTGGTATAGTCAATTTGCGCTGCTGTCAAACTATCAATGAAAATACCCATAGCTTGCAACTTCAAACGAGCAATTTCTTCATCCACTTCTCTAGGAATAGAATGCAAACCAGCAGCTAAACTACCCTTATTCTTCACCAGGTATTCAACAGCTAATGCTTGGTTAGCAAAACTCATATCCATAACTGCGCTGGGGTGTCCTTCAGCAGCAGCCAAATTAATCAAACGTCCCTGTCCGAGTACAACTACGGATTTACCATTTGTCAATTTATACTCTTCAGTGAAAGGACGGACATCCTTGATTTCCTTAGCATTAGCGGCTAAGTATTTCAAATCAAGTTCTAAATCGAAGTGACCAGAGTTACAAACGATCGCACCGTCTTTCATGATATCGAAGTGTTCACCGCGAACGACGTGCTTATTACCTGTGACAGTAATGAAGATATCACCGTGAGGTGCTGCTTCCGCCATTGGGAGGACGCGGAAACCATCCATAACGGCTTCAATTGCCTTGATGTGATCAATTTCGGTGACGATGACGTTTGCACCCATGCCACGGGCGCGGAGGGCTGTACCCTTACCACACCAGCCATAACCGACAACCACAACAGTCTTACCAGCTAACAAAATATTTGTAGCGCGGATAATCCCGTCTAAGGTAGATTGACCAGTACCATAGCGGTTATCAAAGAAGTGCTTGGTGTCTGCGTCGTTGACGTTCATGGCGGGGAATGTGAGAACGCCTTCTTTAAACATGGCGCGTAACCGCACGATACCAGTTGTGGTTTCTTCGGTGCTACCAATTAAATCTGCAATTTGGTGTTGACGATGTTGAACTAATTCTGCTACCACGTCGCTACCGTCATCAACAATGATGTTGGGGCGATGATCTAAGGCGATTTGCACGTGGCGGTTATATGTAGCGGCATCTTCGCCTTTTTGAGCAAATACGGCAATACCATGATCAGCTACAAGGCTTGCAGCTACGTCATCTTGAGTTGATAGGGGGTTACTAGCAATTAATACTGCATCAGCACCGCCGGCTTTGAGGGCGATCGCTAAATGTGCAGTTTCTGTGGTGACGTGGGCGCAAGCTGCCAGGCGTAAACCAGCGAAGGGCTTTTCTTTGGCAAAGCGATCGCGGATTTGCTTCAATACGGGCATTTCTCTTCCAGCCCATTCAATCCGTTGTCTTCCCAAGGGAGCGAGGGCGAGGTCTTTAACCTCGTGCTTTAATATGGGAGTTGTTGCAATCATGAAAAATTATCCTCTAAAAAATGAAACAGGTCTATAAACCTTTACGTACTTTAACAATATTTTCTGACAACTAGCCACATTTTCTCGTAAATACTGATTCCCGATTTATCAGCAAAAGTAATTTTGCCAATTATATGCCTAAATATATCAGATTTGATATAGTAAAAATATGGAACAAACTGATAAACCTCTAGTTTTATTACATGGATAAGTTCAGAAATTAAGTACAAATCATGAGAGAACGAACCACGAAGGAACGAAGAAAACGAAGAAAAGAGGGTTTCAGAGATATTTTGTGTAAGTCATAAGATAGTCAACCCAGGATTGCTAATGCTGAAAATGGCGATGATTCTGTTTCCATTGAGTTATTAATACGTGCAATGTTAGCTACTGGTGCAACTCCCCAGGATATCGTCCAGATAATTGCTAGTGTGCAGGGGTGAGAGTATTTTCTAAGTTAATGAAGCCAAAGTTTGTATCAACAGATGAGATTCTTTACCAATATCACCTTGTAATAAAAATTGATACCATTGTTGTAACTGTTGCCGAGCTAAAGTATAAAGCGGATCATCAATACCTGAGTGAAAAAGTTCTATTATCGCCTGTCTTTGAGTCTTTCCCCGTCCTAAAATCCTCAACCAGAGAGTGGAAATATCTATAGGTAGTTCATTTGTAACAACGATAGTAGTAGAAAAAATTGCAGGTAAATTATAAACACCTGGAATATTCACAGCAGATGATTTAATTCCAAATCCTTGAAAATGGTCAGGAAAAATAGAGGGAACGATGATCAATTGAGTTTTATTATCATCCTCTTCCGATTTTTCCCGATCTATATCTTTTAAAGTTTCATTTACAGGAATAATCCCGCCATTAGTTTCACTTGTCCACGTTAAAAAATGATTTATACAGTTTCTTACTTCCTGCGTGTTTGGTGTCCAGCGTAGAGGTTGAATAATACAGGGAGTTGAAGTAAGTTCTCCCAATAATCTCAAGGATATCCTAGATTTATTAATATCAGGTTCAAACAATACATCTACTATTTTTGCTTCCGCCACCACTTCGGGACTAACTAATATATTAGGGTTATTAGTAAAGAGTGTTTCTATATATGTACGTTCCCAACCAAATCGAGAAGGATGTTTATAGACTCTTAATTTAGGGTTGCGGGGAATAAGTTCATTCAGGAAAACATTACCATAATTACTAAGTAGTGCAGAAAGGTAATTTTGGGCAAAAATCACAAAAGATGGTCGAGACATAGGAAATTTTTCAAAAATATTATTTCTAAGATATTATACATTTAATTAGCCATATTTTATCATAAATACCTATTAGCTAGTAGATACTACCTTTATCTTCAATATAAGTAAGATTAAGACCTGATCTAACTTTTGGCTTTTTCATCCTTCTCTGATAAGACTATAGCAACCTTGCGAGTTACCCAAGGAGGTATTTGAGTGCTAGTTCAATTTTTAGCTATTACGGGTTCAATGATCATATCTATTGCACCTATACCTAAAGCTACAACCCAAACTCCAGAGAATTTACACAAAACTGCATTTATCAAAACAGCATTAACCCAACCACAACCAGAAACGCAAACTCAATTTTTCCAACAAGTTGGTATTGCTACTGCTAGTACCATCACTATGATGATTATGAGTTGGGGAGTCCGTCGTTTCCAAAAACGTTTAAGTAATAATTTACTAAAATCATTTGAGTCTAATTCCTTAGATGATCAACCCATTACCAAATTAATTAATCAACAACAGCAACATCTTCAAGAAGTTAAAACCAGACTATTTCAACTTGCACAAGCTGGAATTTGGGTCAGTGGCAATTTAATTATTTTAGGACTATTTCCTGCTACCCAAGCCTTACAAATTGGGATTCTCACCATTGCCAAAATTCCCATCAAATTAATTATTGTTGGTGTGGGAACTTATGTCATAGTCCGGTTTACTTATGCTATCATCGATCATTTTACCTCTACCATCATTAGTGGTGGAGCATTACTAACTCCAGAAACTTCCGAACGTTTACAATTGAGAATATCCACATTTTCCGGTGTCACTAAAAGTATCACCACCATTATTTGGGTAGGTGCGGGAATTTTAATGTCCTTAATTGCCTTGGGAATAAATATTGTTCCTCTTCTGGCTGGTGCCGGTTTGGTCGGTGTGGCTATATCTCTCGCTTCCCAAAACTTAATCAAAGACGCAATTAACGGCTTTCTAATTATTTTTGAAGATCAATATGCCCTGGGTGATATGATTACCGTCGGCAGTGTGGGCGGTTTGGTGGAAAAGTTGAATCTACGAATGACTCAAGTTCGAGATTCAGAAGGGCGTTTAATTACCATTCCCAATAGTGAAGTCAAGATTGTAGCTAATCTCTCCAGCCGCTGGTCACGGGCTGATTTAAGTATTCCGATTTCTTATCAAGCTGATGTAGACAAAGCTTTACAATTAATTGAAAATGTGGGTTTGGAGATGAGTCAAGATCCCGAATGGCAACATCAAATTCTGGAAAAGCCGAATGTTTTAGGAGTTGAACATTTTAGCGATCGCGGTATCATGATTCGCGTCTTAATCAAAACTCAGCCCCTCAAGCAATGGACTGTAGCCAGAGAATACCGTCGTCGTCTCAAAATTTCCTTAGACGCAGCCGGAATTTATATTCCCGTACCCCAACAAGCCAATTGGGTTACTGAATTTTAGCCTAAACAAGTTCAAAAATTTTCTAGTTATTCAGTCATCAAAAGACAACTTTTGCTATGAGACTGGGAATATGGCTAAGGCCACGCTACGCTATCATCATCTCGTTCCTAGTCTCTGACTAGGAATGCAGTTAATGAGGCTCTGCCTCTAATATCATTGAAGGCAGAGCCTTCTAGAATTCATTCCCAGTCAGAGACTGGGAATGAGATGACTTGAGTTCTTTGGGGGATAAATGTTTTATGTTAAGTTGACACCAATGAAGCTCTTGCTTTACCCCTACCCGCAGAATCAAATAATTAAGCCGTATTGAGTATAAGTTGACACCATTGAATGAAGCATACCCCCATACTCAAAACTAACTAAGAAAGGTCTTTCAACTCAGCGGTGCGGACGGAAAGCATCTGTGTCTGATTCCCTCTTTGCACTTTTATCTGCAACGCTTGACCAAGGGTACTGTCTTCCACTACACCTTGTAACTGTTCAGCACTAGTAATTTCTTTACTATCAATCTGTACAATCACATCACCGCGACGGATACCCGCAGTTGCAGCCGGAGAATTAGGGACAACTCGCATGACTAAAACTCCTTTAACTTCAGGAATTGCAAACATGGAATTAGGATCATTGTTATTTTGTTTTGCTAATTCCGGTGTTAATGTCACCATTTGCACACCTAAATAGGGGTGAGCAACTTTGCCATCTCGTTGCAATTGTACAGCGATCGCCTTAGCCTTATCAATAGGAATTGCAAACCCAATCCCCATCGCATCGGCGCGAATTGCGGTATTAATTCCAATCACTTCGCCTAAACCATTTAATAATGGTCCACCAGAGTTACCGGGGTTAATAGCTGCGTCAGTCTGGATGAAATCTAACCGTTTATCACTGATTCCTACTTGAGCGCTCGAACGTTTTAGGGTGCTGACAATCCCCAAGGTAACAGTATTATCAAATCCTAACGGATTACCCACCGCGATCGCCCAATCTCCCACCTGAACATTATTAGAAGCACCCAAAGGAGCAACAGGTAAATCTTTACCAGCATTAATCTTAACTACAGCCAAATCCGTAACTTCATCAATGCCTTTCACCTTACCCTCAAAAGTCCGACCATCTTTTAGACGGACTGTAACCTTATCAGCCTTATCAACTACGTGAGCATTAGTGAGAATTACGCCGCTTTTGTCAAGAATAAAACCAGAACCTAAACCCCGTAATTGTTCCGTCGGTGATTGTTGGGGAAAGCTATCACCAAAAAACCGCCGAAAAAATGGATCTTCCATCATCGGATCATTGCGGCGAGTAATCGTTCGTTCAGTATCAATTCTCACCACCGCCGCACCCACACGATTCACCGCTGCTGTCACAAAACTATGACTACCAATGACAGCAGTAGCAGAAGATGGTTTTTGAGCAACTTGTGTGAATGACTCAGTGACAGGATTTGGTCCCGGTTCTGCTGCTGAAGGTAACACCCGCAGGGAAGTGACAGTCAACACCACTCCCATAAAAATCGCTAACACATGGGTACTGAGTTGTCTAATAGACCGAGGCATTTGAAAAAATCGCATAATCACAACCTAATCTACAAGCCTAGTTTTTGCTGTTTCTTGATAAATCTATCTACATCTCATTCTAGTTTATTGACATTTTCACGTTTCGGGGATTTTGCCAAATCTTGGCTCAAACATGAATATTTCCCATCTGTCACTAATTCAGTAGCAGCAGTTAAACAACATACAAAATTCCTATCTCTCTAGGCTAAAATATTGATTAAGTAATTGGACAAAAATATTTACAGTCATTGCGAGCGAAGGGAAGCAATCACAACCCTGGCGATTGCTTCATTTCACTTCGTTCCCTATGGCTAACGCCACGCAACGCTAACGCAATGACATTGTGTAATTAATTCTGTCTCACTACTTAGAGCCAAAATGCCAAAACCAATATTCATAGAACAACTCATGAATGGAGCAACCCCCATCACAAACGACTCCTCACCTGTATCAGAACCAGGCGAACATATCCACAATCACAGTCATACGGATCATACACACATTGATTCTGTTCATCCTCATGTCCACAGTGAAGAGTCCTTACGGCGGATTATTAACCGACTATCACGTATAGAAGGTCACGTTCGCGGAATCAAGACAATGGTACAACAAAATACGCCATGTCCTGATGTATTATTACAAATTGCCGCCGTGCGAGGAGCATTAGATAAAGTAGCACGAATTGTCCTAGACGAACATTTAACTGAATGTATTGGTAGAGCCGCTCAAGCAGGTAATATAGAATCAGAAATTGAACAATTAAAAGCCGCTTTAGATAGATTTTTGCCTTGATTATCCATAAATATCAATTTCACTATTCTTTAAATCATCAACCAAACAAACCAATAATTCTGTTTTTACATGGCTTCATGGGGAATATTTATGAATTTGATCAAGCGATAAAACTACTAGTTGATGATTTTTCCCATCTTACCATTGATTTACCGGGACATGGCAAAACTCATGTTTTAGACGATGAATGTTATACAATGGCATCTACAGCCGCAGCCATTATCCAATTATTAGATCAATTAAAAATTGACCAGTGTTATTTAATTGGTTACTCAATGGGAGGAAGATTAGCCTTATATCTGACTCTGCATTTTCCCCAAAGATTTATTAAAGTTATCCTAGAATCTGCTTCTCCTGGTTTAGCAACAGAAACCGCAAGGTTGGCTAGAATTAAAAGTGATGCTCAAATAGCCAAAAAATTAACGAGAATGACAAATAAAGATGATTTTGTTCACTTTCTCCATAATTGGTATCAACAGCCAATTTTTGGGGATATTAAAAATCATCCACAATACCAATCTATGATAGCCAGTAGATTAGCAAATAATCCGCTAAATTTAGTTAAATCACTGCAATTTATGGGAACAGGTTCTCAACCTAGTTTATGGGAATTTCTACCTAAAAATACTATTCCTCTATTATTATTAGTTGGTGAGAAAGATGAAAAATTTATGAAAATTAATATGGAAG
>NZ_JADEWA010000236.1:0-8358 GCF_015207865.1 Dolichospermum sp. LEGE 00246 | reverse complement strand
GGGGCAGGGGGCAGGGAGAATATTTATTGCCTATTGCCTATTGCCTATTCTATTGCCTATTGCCTATTGCCTATTCTATTGCCTATTGCCTATTGCCTATTGCCTTCTTCCTGACAACTAACAACTAACAACTAACAACTAACAAATGAAATTACTAGTTAGCAATGATGATGGAATTTCTGCTTTGGGTATTCGTACCCTAGCCAACACTTTAGCAGCAGCGGGTCATGAGGTGACAGTAGTTTGTCCAGATCGAGAGCGATCGGCAACAGGACACGGATTAACTTTACTGCAACCAATTCGCGCGGAAATAGTAGAATCTGTTTTTCATCCTCATATTAAAGCTTGGGCTTGTGATGGTACGCCTTCAGATTGTGTAAAATTGGGATTATGGGCTTTATTAGATTCTCCACCAGATCTAGTGCTATCTGGAATTAACCAAGGGGCAAATTTAGGGACAGAAATCCTCTACTCTGGGACTGTTTCTGCCGCAATGGAAGGAGTCATTGAAGGTATTCCTAGTATTGCTTTTAGTTTAACCAGTCATACTCATAAAGACTTTCAAACAGCGGCTAAATTTGCCGAAATCCTGGTTGCTAAAATTGCCGCCCAACCACTGCCAGAATTGATGTTACTGAATGTCAATGTCCCCCCCCTATCTTGGGAAGAAATAGCTGGAGTTACTTTTACCAGACAAGGAGTACGACGTTACGTAGATGTTTTTGATAAACGAACTGATCCCAGAGGTAAAACTTACTACTGGTTAACTGGAGAGGTGATCGAAGATGTAGAACCACCTATAGAACTAAACTTACCAACCCACATTCCCCTTGATGTTCATGCCATTCAAAAAAAATATATCAGTATTACTCCATTACAATATAATTTGACTTATGGGCATGGACTTAATCAGCTATCTGGGTGGGAATTTGAATTTCCCTAGGTTCAGGCATTTTCATCTCAGCTAGAAAAAATTATTTTCAGTGACTTTACTGGATTTTGACTAGCTATTACTTAAGTAAATGTAGGAGTCTAATAATGACATTGAAGCCAAAGTGCTTGCAATTCTGAAAGCCGAGTATGTTGTTTCCAGTAATAAAGTTTGTAAGATAGCATACACTTAAATAAATAAGAAGTCCTGTGTTTTCATGATTCCTTTGCTCAGTCTAGCCAGCCAACAATACCCATGTCCAGGATAGAAAACCAATTTAATGTGCAGTTTTGGGGCGTTAGGGGCAGCATCCCCAGTCCAGGGCTAGATACAGTCCGCTACGGAGGTAATACTCCTTGTGTCTCCATGCAGGTGGGCAGTAAACGACTAATTTTTGATGCGGGGACAGGATTGCACATCTTAGGTAAATCCTTATTGTCCCAAATGCCAGTAGAGGGGCATTTATTTTTTACCCATTCCCACTGGGATCATATTCAAGGGTTTCCCTTTTTTACCCCAGCTTTTATTAGTGGTAATAAATTTGATATTTATGGAGCGATCGCCCCAGATGGTTCTACTATAGAACAGCAGTTAAATGACCAAATGCTGCATCCTAACTTCCCTGTACCATTACAGATTATGCAGTCTAATTTGACTTTTCACAATGTGCAAATCGGACAGCCCATCAATATTGATGAGATTATTATAGAAACCGCTCATTTAAATCATCCCGGTAAAGCAGTAGGATATCGAGTTAATTGGCGAGGTAGTGCTGCTGTTTATATCACGGATACTGAACATTATCCTGATCATTTAGATGAAAATGTCTTGTGGTTAGCTCGCAATGCTGACGTACTCATTTATGATTCTACCTATTCTGATGAAGAATACAGTAATCCCAAATCCCCTAAAATTGGTTGGGGACATTCCACTTGGCAAGAAGCTATAAAAGTTGCTAAAGCTGCTAATGTGAAAACCTTAGTAATTTACCATCATGATCCAGACCACAATGATGATTATTTAGATCGTGTCGGTGAAGATGCTTGTGCGAGTTTTCCTGGTGCAATTATGGCGAAAGAAGGACTAGTTATCCCAGTTAACAAAGAATTTTATCCTCAAAACGGCTGGATAGTTTGATTCTAAAGGTAGGGGTAAAGCAAAAGCTGATATGTGTCATTTTGTAAAAGTTTATATCCCACCCGTATTACTATATGTTAGAGAAAAGACTGTCATGGTTTGAAAGTGCTTTACAAATAAAAGGGTCCGTCATTGCGGCGATTTACAAACGGGTGCTTTTGTGTGGTGGTTTTGGAGTTTTAATTTCCATACTTTATCATCTGAAAATTCCCGTTTCCCAACCAATTTTAGGGACTGTTATTCCCAGCATCGTTTTGGGTTTGTTATTAGTATTTCGTACTAATACAGCCTATGAACGTTTTTGGGAAGGGAGAAAATGCTGGGGGGCAATAGTCAATACTATCCGTAATTTAGCTCGACAAATTTGGGTATCTATTGATGAGAAAGAACCAGAAGATAAAGATCATAAAATTGAGGCTTTAAACTTACTTGTGGCTTTTGGCATAGCGACAAAACTACATTTACGAAGTGAACCTATAAATAGTGATTTAGAAGCATTAATGCCAGATTCTAAATACATCACTCTGAAGATTATCAATAATCCGCCTTTAGAGATTGCCTTTTGGATTAGCGATTATTTACAACAGCAATATCATCGTAATTGCATTAATAGTTATCAACTGACATCTATGCAGGAACTATTAAATATATTGGTAGATAATTTAGGTTCTTGTGAACGAATTTTAAGAACACCAATGCCGCTGGCTTATGCTATTCACCTCAAACAATTATTATTGCTGTATTGCTTCCTATTGCCATTTCAAATCGTCCAGAGTCTTGACTGGTGGACTGGGTTAATTTCTGCTTTGGTTAGCTTTACGTTGTTAGGTATTGAAGCCATTGGGTTAGAAATTGAAAATCCCTTTGGTTATGACGAAAATGATTTACCTTTAGAGGCAATTTGCACGACTATGAAACGAAATATTGATGATTTAATCAGCTTAACTCCTACTGTGCATAAATAATGAAATTTTAAATGGGCGTTGCTGATTAAGGGTATGAATTTTAGTCTCACGCAAAGGCGCAATCACGCACTGAGGTTTGAGTTTTAAAGATTCAATTTGGGAATTTCATACCTCAATTCAGCAACGCCATTTTAAATGTAACTGGAAATAGAAGCTATAAATGGTGATACTACCTCAACAAATGCTTGAGTATACTCATAGGGCATAACATTCTTGCCAATGATTTTGACTCCCTGACCTTGAGGTAAACAATTCAAATAATATGCTAATCTTTCATCGGGAGTTTCTGGTTTACTTTCTTTACTAATGCCGCGAGCTTTTTCTCCCACAACTAATAATGTGCGGTGAGGAATTGAAGCAATATCATGACTATAATCCCTTTGCCAAAATCTGGCTAAAAAAGCAAATACAGCATAGCGCCCATTCATATTTTTAGCATCTGCTATAAGAGTGTTTAACCATTCATCATCAACGTTTTCACTGAGTGCAAATAATTTTTCAGATGAGAAAGAATGTAAAAATTTGCGGGTACGGGCATAGCGGAAAAAGGCATTACCTATGGGAGATGTAAAAATACTCCAAAGTAAGTTCTGTTGCCATTTGGGGGCATTTTTAGTAATAACTGGACGAGAGGTAGGATCAGATAATACTAACCCGGCAATTAGGTCTTTTTCCAGTTTCACTAATTCAATAGCAACTGGTAATAAAGCCCCTTGAACTACGATAATAACGGGTTGTTTAATTACAGTTTGCAAAAAGTATTGTAGCTGTTTTGCCCAGTTAATTGGTGTATGTGCTAAGGCTGGCATATCACTTTCACCACATCCCAATAAGTCGGGATTGTAGATATAATTTTGGTTATTTTTATCATACCATTCTCGGCAAAATCGTTGCCAAAATTGCCGTGATAAACCTACACCGATAGGATGAATTAAAAGTAAAGGAATGCCTGTTGCTGGCGAATTGAGAGGTTGATGAAGTTCGTAAGCACAGCGATAGTTTTGCCAAGAATAATACTGGGTTGGCAATGCTGTTCCGTTGTTGACTGTAGCTGATGACATGATGATATAGGACTCCTATTTGATTTTTGATAGCCTGCGTGGCGTAGCCATACAAGACTCAGTAGGTATCAATTCTGTCTTTCCTGTTCCCTGTTCCCTGTTCCCTGACCACACAAGTAAATTCACAGAATCAAACCGGATTCCTATAATTGGGAATGGGGGCTAAAAAATTATTCGCGGGTGAAGGAATTTATATCCAGCATCTTTAAGCTTTTGATTGGATACCCAGGCATTATATGGGCGGATGTTTTTATTATCTGCATCCCAAATAACTTTAGGTAAATTGTTTTTTGCCATCACATTATCAAGTAATTCTTTATTTGTCAGATGACTATCATCTACAAGATTATAAATGCCTTGTAAGCGATGCTCACGAGCAAATTCTATGGTGTTAACAATATCGTCAACATGAACCCAATTGGTGATATCTTCTCCATTTCCAGGACGAGTTGTTCCTGCGGCTCTACCAAAGATTTTTTCCAGTTCTCTACCCGGTCCATAAATACCACCTAACCGTAAAATACAAATCCGGGTGTTTTCATTGTTTGCTGATAATAATATATCTTCTGTTTTTTTGAGTAGTTGAGAATTGCGATTAGCTGGCGCTGGCGGGCTTTCTTCATCTACCCAAACACCATTTCTGTCTCCATAAATTGAATAACTACCTGTATAGATGACTTGGTGAATATGAGGAAATTGGGGTAAGAGAGAAACTAGATTTTTCGCAGTATCTACATAAGTTTCTTCATAAGAATCTGCATTTTTTGCCCCGATACTTAATAAAAGGATTTCTTGATTTTTTAATACGGCTTTCAAACTTTCTAGATTATTACCTGATGTGGCAATGACTCTTTGTGCTACTGTTTCTAAAGTAGGGATACGTTCTGGGCTAGTGGTAGTTGCAGTCAGCATGAAATTACTGTTTGACTGCCAATATTTGCTAACTGCACAACCTACATAACCACAGCCAATAATTGCAATGTTCATGATCATTAATAGAACTAAAATAAATTATTTTTAACAATTACCAGTCAATAGTCAATAGTACAGGAATTTAGAAGTTTTTGACTAATAAGTATTAGTTCTACTTAAAATTTTCTGCCTATTCAAATATATAACCTGAGAAGGAAGCCACATTGATCATTAAATTTCGTGAATACAGCATTCCTATTTTCTATGTAAACTTGACTTCGGGAGTCAAAGAGCAGGAAGTAGATTCTCTCACATATTATGGATTATGGCTATATTATTAATTTTAATGGCTATGACTAAGTAGGGTTTGCTGAAAAAGTTGTCTGTGAGGGCTAGAAGTATGGCTAACGCCACGCTAGGAGGTAGGGGCGCAGGGACTGCTCCCATTCAGGAGTAGGGTTAACGCCACGCTACGCTATCAGCAAGCCCTAAGTGGGTTCACAGAATAAAACCAAACTCTGTAAAGAAACGTAAAATCCCTGAAAACTTCTTTACTATTGCCTATTGCCTATTACCTATTGGGATTGTTTTCAGGTATGAATTATACCATCAGGCATGATGGCTCCAGCTAATTTAGCTCCAATCAATTTTACCAGCAGGCGATCGCCTGAACGAATTCTCGCTCCTGTCAAATCAGCGCCCCGCAAATCAGCACCGCTAAGATCCGCACCAATCAAATTAGCCGAGCGTAAATTGGCATCTCTTAAGTCTGCTAAGAGTAAGTTAGCCCTAAATAAATTAGCTTCTGACAAATCCGCACCTCTGAGAATCACCTTGTGCATAAAGGTATCACTAAGATTAGACCCGCTTAGATTAGCATAGCTCAAATTTCTGCCTGATAAATCCCGGTTACTCAAATTAGCACGACTAAAATCTTTACCGCTTAAATCTGAATTTGGCTGTGGTTGTTGATAAGTTGTGTGTGGTGGATAGGAGTATGTAGATGATGGTTTATTGGCTTGAGGCGCTGGAGAATAAGCGCGGGTGGGCTGGTTATCCCGTAAAGATCGCAGTTTATCACGAGCTTCATTAAATAATTTCAGCTTTTCCTGGGCTTTGTGTTGTAAGCGCGGATTGTCTTTGGGGAGACGGTCTGGATGCCAAACAAACACTAAATCTTTATAAGCCTGGTTTATTTGTTCGAGTGTAGCCCCTGGCTCTAATTCTAAGATTCTGTAGTATCGCTCCAGTTCGCTGCTCGTCATGGTGTATTAGTGAATATTAATTAATAATTTAACAAATGTTGAGTATTTGTTCATTTAGTGTTTTCTATCTTCTCCACCATCGAGTGGTAGTTAAAGAGGCTTGTTTTTGTTAGCAAAATTTTAGGCTAAAATGTAATGGTTAATTTGTTACAAATCTGCCTAAATTACTATATTCTGTAAACTCAGGTTTGAGTTTATTCTCAACTGAGTCCTAGTTAACATATTTTCCAAGCGGACTTTATATGTCCTTCTACCCTCAAATTAAGCAATTTTTCCTCGGTAAATCTTTACCAACCAGCGCCCATAGCGAAGAACGATTGAGCAACGCGGCAGCTTTGGCGGTTCTTTCTTCTGATGCTCTTTCCTCTGTGGCTTATGCAACAGAAGAAATTTTGCTCGTTTTATTGGCAGCAGGAAGTGGCGCTCTCGGCTTGTCTCTACCCATTGCGATCGCAATTATCGCCCTTTTAGGCATAGTTGTTCTTTCCTATCGGCAAACCATTCGTGCTTATCCTAATGGTGGTGGTTCTTACATTGTCGCTAGAGAAAATTTGGGTCTTTATCCAGGACTAGTGGCTGGTGGTTCGCTGATGATTGATTATATTTTAACTGTCACTGTCAGTATATCTGCGGGTACAGCGGCTTTAACATCAGCAATTCCTGCACTCCAATCTCACACAGTGCTTCTGTGTTTGATTTTCATTTTCTTATTAATGCTGGCAAATCTTAGAGGTGTCAAGGAATCAGGACAGTTGTTTATGGTGCCGACCTTTGCCTTTATTGTGAGTATTTTTCTATTAATTGGCATTGGGCTGTTTAAATATAGCACTGGGCAAGTTCCGGCAGCATATCCTACTCTTCCTGCTACGGAAGGAATAAGTTTATTCTTCATCTTACGGGCTTTTTCGGCGGGATGTACAGCATTGACGGGGGTGGAAGCAATATCTGATGGGGTATTAGCTTTTAAAGCCCCAGAATGGAAAAATGCTCGGCTAACTCTGTTGTATTTAGGGGTGATTTTGGGATTTATGTTTGTGGGTATCACTTACCTAGCCAACATTTATCATATTGTTCCCGAAGATGGACAAACAGTAGTTTCCCTCTTGGGAAGAGTAATTTTGGGGACAGGACCTATTTACTATTTTCTGCAAATTGTTACCCTGTTGGTTTTGATGTTAGCTGCGAATACCAGTTACGCGGATTTTCCTAGACTGTGTTATTTTCTGGCACGAGATGGATTTTTACCCCGTCAGTTGTCTCTATTGGGCGATCGCTTGGTCTACTCCAATGGTATTATTCTCCTCAGTAGTTGTGCGGGAATTTTAGCCATTATTTTCAAAGGTGAAGTTAACGCCATTATCCCTCTCTACGCAGTGGGTGTATTTACTTCTTTTACCCTTTCCCAAGCTGGCATGGTTCGTCACTGGTTTCAAGGACAAACTAGTAATTGGCGTGCAAGCGCACTTATGAATGGATTGGGAGCATTCGCTACTCTCATTGTATTGTTCGTGATCATTTCTACAAAGTTCATCTTAGGTGCTTGGTTAGTTGTAGTAGCAATTCCGTTAGTGGTGGCTTTATTTGCAGCCATTCATCAACATTATCAATATGTAGCCCAACGTCTGAGTATTGAAGATCTAGCACCCCGCAGTTATATCTTCATTCCCAAACCAGCGGTTATCACTCACCCTGCGGTAGTCGTGGTCGGACAACTGAACCGAGGTACAGTAGAAGCTTTAGACTACGCACGGACAATTGCTGATGAAATTGTGGCTGTTCACGTGGATATTGGTTCAACAAACCGGGAAAAACTTCAAGAAAAATGGCAAAATCTCCAATCGGATATTCCTTTGGAAATTATTGACTCTCCCTATCGTTCTGTAATTGACCCAATTGTGGATTTTGTTACTCAGTTTAAAGAACTTCATCCAGATGTTTTTACAACTGTGATTATCCCAGTTTTTGTACCTCGTAATTGGTGGGATAGTGTCTTACATAATCAAACCACTTTGTTTTTAAAGAATGCTTTACGAACTAAGAAAAATCGTATTGTCACAACTGTTAGATATTATTTATAGGCAAGAGGG
>NZ_JADEWA010000235.1:0-8389 GCF_015207865.1 Dolichospermum sp. LEGE 00246 | reverse complement strand
ACCTATCAAACAGGTCGAAAAGTGGCTCTTGATTTCAAATCAAACATGAAGATTGTTTTTGATGAATTCTTGCCGCAATGGAATTACACCGCTAAACCAGAATTACAGGTTATTTAATCCACGATCCTTAGCTAATTCTACATCCCAAGGAATTGGCGGATAACTCAAAGCCCGAATTTCTTCAATTAAACCTGCTGGGAGAAAACCCCGATTTTGTTCATGGTGATATACAAGTCCCTGACTCAGACAACGGCGATAAAATTCATCCAATCCCACACCATCACCATAAGTCCACCAATCGGCTTTTCCTGGTTCTAAAATGTCACATTGTCCAATTCCCCGCAAAGTTGATAGTTTACGATAGAGGCGCAAATCTTTGACTATTTGGTCATAAATTGACTCTGCTGATAAATTCTTTAAATCAGGGTCGTGTAACACCCCAATGTGAGGTAATTCACCTATCCCCATTTCTAACAACCAAGAATTAATCACATAATCACAAGCAATATTCCACAAATAATGGTCTCTTCCTTGACAGCGAGTATCATGTCTAAGTCCGGCGTGTAACAATTCATGAGCCATCACAAATCGGCATTCTTCACTATTTAATCCAGCAGCAGGATTGATAAAAATTTGTTTATTTTGGACATCAATTGCGGCTACAGAAATATCCAAACGTTGACAAATTAAGGGATCTTCAATAATCTCAAAATTAGTTGCTAAAGCTCCCAACAAAGGATAGCCATTGATAAACCAAGCCTTAGCTCTTTGTCCAGGAGTATCATTTTTGTTTTGCACACCCAACAAAGGTTCGCGTCCGGCGGCTACATTTACCGCATTGGTAACTGCTCTTGTTAATCCTGCTCCAAAAAGAGTTTGCCAGTCAAAACCCCGACCCCAATAGTTACTTTTGATAGGTTCTATAATCATATCCACAAAGTTATCACCAGGAAGACCACGCTCGCAAAATTCCTGATACAAATTTTCTTCATTTCGGTTAGAAACATTGAGAGAAAAAAGGTATTCTTCTGGGATAGCTCCTAACTTTAAATCGGCAAGAAACTTAGCAATAAAATAATTACAAGCGGCGTTCCATTCACGAGGATGTGTGCGTTTTTGGAAATGACCAAAACCCAGATGCAAGAGACAATGAGCTAATACATAAACCCATTCTTCTGGAGAACCCCGTCGCGTCGGATGCACGTGAATAGCACCGTTGCTAGTGACTACAGCCCAACCCTGTGGTGGACAATGGTTTCCCGATTGACGATTAATGTTGGCGTGGTAGAGTAACGGTGCAAAAATGGGATGCTCTCTGAGGATGTCACATCCCTGCATAAATTGTAATGTGGCAATATATCTGTTTGCTTCTTTTTACGTGCCATTTTCTTTTTTGACTAAACGTGGCAAGTCTCTCACTATTTCTACCATCAACCAACTAGTACAGCAGGGCGTAAATAAACCGACCATCCTCAATCGTCAAAAAGCTTGCTCAATATTACTTTTGACCTTTGACTTTTGACTTTTGACTTCCGCTTTGCGGTACTAGGTAAAGCATCTCCTTTTTCGGGTTCCGAAACCACCATTTGGGCAATTTCAAAGCTGATAGCCGCTAAATCTTTGAGTAGTCCTTTGGCGCGATGAGCTAAATCTTTATGACTACCTGTAATTGCTTGACGTTCTTGGGGTAATTCTTTGATCAGTTGAGCGCGGAATGATTGAGCTAGAAAATAGAGGACATCTCTATCTTCTGGCAGGTGTGGCCAGGTAATTTCACCTTTGAGAATTGCTGTGAGTTGATATTTACTTTTAATTTGTTTGATAAAACCTTTGAACTGGGTTCCATGATGGGGAGAAAGACACCCCATAGCGAGAACTTCTAGCCAGTGGTCTGTCAGGCGATCGCCATATTCATGTAAGGTATCACTTAACATATGCCAAGAGCGGGGAGTGGAAAAAGGTTCTTCATGTTTAGGTGGTTGACTCCATAGATGATCTGGGCGAGTTTGAATATATTCAATTACCCAGGGATGAATATCATGATTTTTTGCCCAATCTAACCAGTCTCGATGAGAAACTTTTAAATGGACATGAACCATGCGGTTGAGTAAAGGTGAAGACATGGGTTTAACGATGGCACTATCTTGAGCGCGATTACCTGCACCAATGACAATTGAATCTTTAGGGAGATGATATTCACCAATTCTTCGCTCATGAATCAGGCTGTAGAATGCTTTCTGTACTTCGTGAGAACAAGCGTTGAGTTCATCCAAAAACAGACAATAGGGTTCTTCTCGGGCAATCATTCTGGGTGGGCAGAAGCGACTTGTTCCATCTATAATCTGTGGTACTCCAATTAAGTCTTCTGGTGCTAGTTGACTACCCAGGAGTGAAACGCAAGGTATTCCCACTTCCGCCGCAAATGCTTCTACTAAGGATGATTTACCGATTCCTGGCGCTCCCCAAATAAATACGGGGCGTACTACTGCTACATTCAACAGAAATTCTGAGAGTTGTTTTTGGGTGACTGTAATTGCTGGGTTCATTCTTAACTTACGAAAACTGCTGTTGATTAACCCCAATGTGGGATGATTTTAAATTCGCTTTATTATTGATATAACTCTAACAACTCTAACAATACCTTTAGCAAAATCCATCAAACCCTATTGATATCGTAACAATTTTATTGGTTTTGAGACCTATATTTGGTAAATTGGCGAAGGTATGTTGTTGTTTTTGGGCGACAAAGCAGGTGGGGCGGAGGCAAATTTCCAGTGAGGATTATTTGGTTGTCTCCAGAGAATTGACAGTAGCATTAAAGTTTATTGAAGATATAGTTGCTCTCGTTATGGAAAAAACGAATCCTGGTAATGGCAAAATTCCATCTGGTAAAAAAACGCGACGGAATTTTTTGCTCTATATGGTGGGGAGTAGCTTCACCTCAGTAGTCATTGGATATCTGTTTCCCCAAGTCAGCCAAAGTCGTGAGGTGGACTTAGAAACCCTTTGCTCATTGTTTCCCTACAATTCCCGTTGTCAAAATTACCTCCCTGGAGTTGAGGGGCTGGATCTCAATGGCAAAGCGATTCAGGTTAATACATTGCTAACAACTGCAATCCCCGGAATTCCCATTCCCGTTAAGGGATTGCCAGATGGCAGTGTTGATTATCTGATCATTAAAGATGGACCCAAAATTGCTGAGTACGCCATCAGTCCGATTTGTACCCATTTAGGATGTACTGTGAAGTGGCATCCCCAGGAGAATCACTTTATTTGTCCTTGTCATGGTTCTCAATACGATTCTCAGGGTAAAGTCATTCATGGTCCGGCTAGGCGTTCCTTGCCGCTGCTGACAGTAGTAGTAGTTAAGGAGAATCAAGTTCGTTTGGTCGATGTCCCACCAGCAAAGGATCTTCGTTAACAGCAGCGTGGTAAATCTGGTTGGGTAATAGGCATCACCGTGTTGGAAACGACAATTTTTCGTAAATGCTTCGACAATGGGAATTGCCAGAAAATGTAGAGTTTTACAGCATAAGCTGTAATTTTTCTCAAAATGGTTCAACCCAAGGACGTAATTCAACTTCCCATGTCCAAGCATTGCGAGGTTGACGGAGAATATTAAGATAGGTTTGAGCAATCGCATCTGGATCTAAAAAACTATCAGGTTTGTCAGGAGACTCCTGACGAGTTGCAGAACGAATTGCCCCATCAATCACAAAATGGGCTACGTGGATGTTCTGAGGAGCTAGTTCACGGGCAATACTTTGGGCTAAACCCCGCAACGCAAATTTACCCATTGCGAAAGGTGCAGACTGAGGATAACCCTTCACGCTTGCAGAAGCCCCTGTAAAGAAAATTGCTCCTTTACCTAAAGCCAACTGACGTTTCGCGGCTGCTTGTGCCACCAAAAATCCTCCATAAGCCGTAATTTCCAGTGTTTTGGCAACATCAGCCGGGTCAAGCTCAATAAATGCCCCCCTAACTCGCCAACTCGGATTATAAATCACTACTTCTGGTGCTCCTAGTTTTTCTTCAACTTCATGAAAGAGTCGGTTCACATCATCAGGTTTAGAAGCATCAGAAGCAAAACTCAGCGAGCCAATTTCTTGAGATAAACCAGTGAGTTTATCAATTTTTCGTGCTGCTAAAGCAACGGTAAAGCCTTCTTTTTTTAATAAACGAGCTAAGGATGCGCTTAACCCACTTCCTGCTCCGACAATTAATGCTGTATTTGACATTTGCTTGATTTTCTCGGACTTTAATGACAAAAAATAGTTGATTGCTTTTGGATTTATGCAGTATCATCAAGAGAAACTACTGTTACTTTATCAGATTACAGTAGTATTTAGATTTTCTCTACAAACAAGGGTTTTTTGAACTGCTGACAGATGCTGGAAAGCCATTACTAATCAGGAACTTCATTCAGATGACGGAAAAACTTGCGCTTAACGACTACCCTATTCATGAATTGATTCGCAGTCGCTGGAGTCCTAGAGCTTTTAGCGATCGCTCTGTAGAACAAGAGAAGCTACTCTCATTACTAGAAGCGGCTCGCTGGGCCCCTTCTTCTTACAATCATCAACCGTGGAGTTTTATTGTTGCTACCAAAGATGACCCCACAGAATACAATCGCTTACTCAGCACTCTAGTTGAGTTCAATCAAGGGTGGGCAAAAACCGCTCCTGTGCTGATACTTGCTGTTGCTAAAGTTCGCACTGATGATGGCAAAATCAACAGACACGCATTTCATGATGTCGGATTGGCCTTAGAAAACCTGATTCTTCAAGCCACTTCTTTTGGTTTATTTGCCCATCAAATTGGGGGATTTAATGGAGACAAAGCCAAAACAGAATACCAAATTCCAGAAGACTATGAACCTGCAACAGCACTTACGATTGGCTATCCAGGAGATCCACAGAGTCTTCCTGACGGACTCAGGGAACGTGAATTAGCTCCCCGTGTTCGCAAATCTTTAGAGGAATTTGTGTTTACTGAAAAGTGGGGAAAAACCTCATTTTTATTGAAAGATTAGAGTTCACAAAATATTCAAAGTTTAGTTAGTGTTTGATATCTTTCGCCGTTCCTGTTGCTGCGTAGTAATACTAGACTTCTTCGGTAAAAATGTAGAGACGATAATTCCTACTCATGGAACGTCTCTACAAGATTTACAGAGAACGCATATTTAATTTTTACCGAAGAAGTTTTTAGCAGATGTCTAATAGTCTGAGAAATACTGAACCACTAACACTAAGCATACTTGTTTTTTAGATTAATTTGTGGGACATTGCTCTTTATAAACTACATAAACTCTATCGCTTTACAGTGGATTAATAAACATGAGCCAAATTTTAGAAGAAGTCTTATCGGCTAACGGTAATTATGCTGAAAACTTTGGTAGTAAAGGCGAATTACTCATACCTCCTGCACGCCGATTTGCAATTCTTACCTCTATGGATGCGCGACTTGACCCAGCCAAATTTGCCGGATTAGCTGAAGGTGATGCTCATGTGATTCGTAATGCTGGTGGACGTGCCAGTGATGATGCTATTCGCTCCTTAATAATTTCTTACAAATTACTAGGAACTCGTGAATGGTTCGTGATTCATCACACTAATTGCGGTATGGAAACCTTCACAGACCAAATCATGCGAAACTTACTAGCTAATAGTCTGCAAACAGCCCAATTAAATGAAACAGGTTGGCATGATATAGGCTCTGGAGGAGGATCAAATGAAGCTGAGTTTATTGATTGGTTGACTATTGGCGACCAGTCTCATAGTGTTTATACAGATGTGAAGCGCATTCGTTTACATCCATTAGTACCACGAGAGATTCCAATTTACGGCTACATCTATGATGTTAAAACTGGAAAATTGATTGAAATTCCAGAAGCTACAGAAATTGGTAAAGCAGACTAGCTCTCACTGGTGGAATGACTATTGATTTAAAATTGACATCTAAACGCAGATAATCTATCCGTGAGTAAAGTTTTTTATTGGGGATGCACAGCAGTTTCTCACAAATTTGGGCAATCAAAAGTTTGACCTGATTTTTAGTGATACTAAAATTTTCCTGTGCAAAAAATATACTGTCTATACAGAGGTAACAGAGTGACTTTTCCATTTTCCTCCACACGACGACGATTGTTATTCTTAGGAGCAAGTCTTGCTTCTACTTTCGGTACAGCAATTGCAGCTTTTGGTCAACAAACTACCAATCTTCCAAAGCCAACGACAAAACCAAGAACTGATGGTTTTGTACCTGTTGTTGGGCCTGCAAGCATTTTGGAAAAACATGGTAAAGTGCTGACCGATAAGGTTCTAATTGTCCAGAATAAAGATAACAATAAATTAGTTGCCGTTAGTCCATTATGTCTTCATAGAAACTGCGTTGTTGATTGGCAAGAAGAAACGCAGCATTTCATTTGCCCCTGTCATGGTTCTGAATTTGGTACTGACGGAAAAGTTATTAAAGGTCCTGCCAAACAGGGACTTAAAGCCTTTGAAGTTAAAGTTGAAGAAAACAGCTTCTTCATAAAACCCCGCATAGAGAATTAGTCAATTAGAAGTAGTTAAAAAAGGGTGTTGCGTTAAATTCTTTTAATGCACCCTACAAGATTTAGGAAGATACTGCCACAAAAAGTATATTTTGATAGCATGATTCGTAGTTTAGCAAAAATAATCATATAAGTGCAAACAGAACTAGTTGTTTTTGACTGTGATGGAGTGTTAGTAGATAGTGAGACATTGGGAAATCGTGTTCTTGTCGAGTTTGTTGCCGAATTTGGATTGAAACTAGAAATTGAAGAAGCTATTTTGTTATTTAGGGGCTGCAAAATGGCTGATTGTGTGGCTGTGATTGAGCAAAAGCTGGGAAAAAAGATGCCACCGGATTTTGTGACTCAGCTTCGTACCCGTACAGCTAAGGCATTTGAACATGAACTGCTTCCCGTGGAAGGAATAGAAGCGGCTTTAGACAAAATTGATTTACCCATTTGTGTTGCTTCCAGTGGACCGCGAGAAAAAATAGAATTAGCTTTGCGTGTCACTAATCTACTACCTCGATTTGCAGGACATATTTTTAGTTCCTATCAAATTGGTAGTTGGAAACCAGAACCTGATTTATTCTTATTTGCAGCTAAAACTATGGGAGTTGAACCTCAATTCTGCACTGTTGTAGAAGATAGTATTTTAGGTGTGCGTGCAGGTACTGCTGCTGAAATGAGAGTTTTATGGTACACAACTGAGAGTGAATCTACTTTACTTGAAACATCTGGAGTAAGTGTTTTTAAATCTATGAGCCAATTACCTTCTTTACTGTCACATCATTAAGTATGCTAAAAATCAACTTTCTAGGAAAACAATATCTCTAAAAAAATAGAGCTATGACCGAAAAATTGGAATATTTTATGTGGGAAGCACTGAGAGAAGGACGCAAAGCTTTACCAAATTGTCTTCCTAATCCACCAGTCGGGTGTGTATTGGTTCGAGACAATGAGATTGTTGCACGAGGTTATACCAATCCACCCGGAACAGATCACGCAGAAGCAATGGCACTCCGACAAATCAGTGGTGATTTGAGCGATTTTACTGCTTTTGTCACTTTAGAACCCTGCTCGTTTCATGGCAGAACTCCTTCCTGTGCCAAGGCTTTTGTCAGTAGAAAAATAGGAAAAGTCTATGTAGCTATGCTTGATCCTGATCCCAGAAATAACGGTCTTGGTATTACTTTACTTGAAGAAGCAGGTATAGCGTTATCGGTTGGGTTATTACAAGCTGAAGCTGAACGTGATATGGGACTATATTTGTGGAAAACAGACTGAATATCTCTGATCAAGCTCTGAAAATTGACTATCATTCCAATATTACTGGAATCAATGGATTTAAAGGAGTAGTAAAAACAAAATAAACTACTCCAGATCCGAGAATCATAATTGCGAGACTGAAGAGAATTACCCAACGATCTGTAGGTTCATAAGTATCTTCCTCAATATCACGACGGACGGCGAAATAGTGTGTTGTGGAAAGCCAAACTGTGAGCAGACCAACTAGGGAAAATACTAAACCTAGCTTCCAACCTGTACCTAAATGAGATACAAGTGGTGTTTGCAAAACACGCAGACGCACGATGACAACACCAAAACCTAAAAGAGCGATCGCTGTTCGCATCCAAGCTAGGTAAGTACGTTCATTGGCTAAATGATCTCGAATCCTTGATGGATTTAGTCTTCCGGGTTGTTTGTGATTTTTTTCTGTTGATTTGGACTGTAACTGCATTAATAACACCCTTAATCCCACATAGATTCCTAACAGTTGCTCAATTCTGGCTGATTAACAGTATAAAAAATATCATGCAGTTAAAATAAGTTCTGCTGCTGGGATATATTTCT
>NZ_JADEWA010000234.1:0-8409 GCF_015207865.1 Dolichospermum sp. LEGE 00246 | reverse complement strand
GCTTCGGGGAGAGGTTTGGAGAGGGGTTTGTTTATACATTAAAAACTTCTCAAACACCCTCTAAAATCCCACACAGAATTATAGATTTAGAGATTTCTCCCTTCTGACTGAAAATGAATCAAATTATTACTCAAGTAGACGCTTTCACTAATACTCCATTTAAAGGAAATCCTGCGGCTGTATGTGTTTTAGATAGTCCACAATCTGAATTATGGATGCAAAATATTGCTCAGGAAATGAATTTATCGGAAACCGCTTTTTTACTTAAACAAGATGATGGGTTTAATTTGCGCTGGTTTACTCCCACGGTAGAAGTTCCCCTGTGTGGACACGCTACCTTAGCCAGCGCTCATGTATTATGGTTACAAGGGCATTTATTACCAAATCAGGAGGCGCGTTTTTATACAAAAAGTGGTATACTGATAGCTAAACTAGAAAATGATTGGATTCAGTTAGATTTTCCGGTAAATCTCTCTCAATCTGTGGAGTCACCTCCAGAATTAAGTCAAGTTTTAGGAGTAACTTGTAAATCTGTTGTCCAAAATTCTCTTGGTTATTTAGTAGAAGTAGAATCTGAGCAATTAGTCAGAGAAATGCAGCCGAATTTCCAGCAGATGAAAACCTTAACAAAGGCGGATATTATCGTTACTAGCATTGCTGATTCTGGTTCAGAATATGATTTTGTCTCCCGCTTTTTTGCCCCCATGTTAGGGATTAATGAAGATCCGGTAACAGGTGCAGCACATTGTTGTTTAGCACCTTTTTGGCGGGATAAATTGGGAAAAGATGAATTTTTGGCTTATCAAGCTTCCAATCGCGGTGGAGTGGTGAAAATGTACTATCCAGGAGCCAACCGCGTCTTTCTATCTGGACAAGCTGTAACAGTAATGCAAGGACAATTAACTTTAGGTTAAGGATTGATCATGAGATATCAGATCCCCGACTTCTTAGAGAAGTCGGGGATCTCAGGGGGGATTGCAGACAGGTATTAAGTTAATATTTGTAACTAAATTTTTATATTTAAGATGACGCTTATCGGGCATTATTGACTGTAAACCTCCTTTAATGTAGGAACTTGAGCAGTAAATACATTGGAGGTTCCATTTTTTATAGGCCATAATGTTAGTAATACATTCCTAAAGAGGGATGGCGATTTGATAAGAGTGTTAAAATTCAGAAAATAAAATCCCAGTAAATCCTGAATTTTTACATAAAATTAACCCATACTAAAAACTCCAAAAATGACCACTAACCGTGCAACTAATAGAAATTTACTTCAAAAATCCGATTGGCCCGTTAAAGACTTACCAGGATTGAGTGCAGAAGATCAAGCTCAACTCAAAAATTGTGGCATTAATACCACAGAAGAACTAATCAAAAGAGGGAAAACTCTAGAAGAGAGAATAGTATTAGCAGGTAAATTACAGGTAAATATCCATTCTGTGAATAAATGGGTAGTTTTAGCAGGTTTAGCCCGTGTTCCCAGTGTAGGAACTCAATATTGCGGTGTATTACTTCACTCTGGGGTTATTTCCATAGCTCAACTAGCCCAAACTCCTACTCACAGATTGCATAGACAAGTTATGCGCTTGCAAGTAGCGACATTGCATAACCGGGATTTGTGTCCAGCAGTTGAATTAGTACAACAGTGGAGTCATCAAGCGCAAGCAATGGGTAATTAGTCAGTTGTCAGTGGTGAGTGAGTAGTGGGTAGTGGGTAGTGGGTAGTAAAATTTTTGTCCATTCCCTTTTTTCTTCTTAACTGTCACCTGTCACCTGTCACCTGTCACCTGTCACCTGTCACCTGTCACCTGTCACCTGTCACCTGTCACCTGTCACCTGTCACCTGTCACCTGTCACCTGTCACCTGTCACCTATTCCTTTTCTAGGACACCGTTAAGGAAGATATCCGCTAACCCCTCCGCCATTTTTTGCATTTCTTGGGGGGAGGCGTTAGGGTCTATGAGGGTATGATCAGAGAAACCGGCGATCGCAAATAAACCTAAAAAAACTTTAGCTCCAAGTTTGGCATCCATCTGACGATAGATGCCTTTATCTATTGCAGTTTGAAAAAATGCTTCAGCAACATCTGTCATTTTATCAATAACTTCTGTTTGAATGCGATCGCGCAAATCTGGATGAAATTGCACTTCCATGAAGCAAACGCGCATAATATCGGCGTTTTTTTGTAAATTCCACATCCGTCGCCGCATAACTTGAGCGATCGCCTTATAGCTACCCATTTCGCTAAGTTCTGTCAGTAAATCTGTGAGAATATCCACCCAACCGCTAGTGGCCACTTCCACCAAAATTGCTTTTTTATTGGCAAAATGACGAAAGAGAGTTCCTTCAGCTACCCCTGCGGTTTGTGCTAAATCACGGGTTGTAGTTCCCTCGAACCCTTTGGCTGCAAATAACCGCTGTGCTGCTTGCAAAATACGTCCGCGCGTCTGCGTTTCTGATGATGGAGGAGAACTAAAAATCCGCATAGTAGTTATTTTGATATCTTTAAAACAAGATTCGTAGCCCTATTGTGCAACACCAAATGCTAAAAATACAAAAAGCTTAATAGAAGATAACTCTCTTGCTGTTAAGTAGTCTATTTCTCAAGTAATGTAAATTTACTTTAACTTTTGCTTATGCACCAGACAATTTTAAATTTCTTCATGGGTAACGTTAAAAAATTCCCATTCCGTCGTCTATTAGCCACCATTTTGGCGTTAATAGTATTTAGTGGGGGATGGATACCGGAAACAGCTTTAGCCCTGCAAAAATCCCAAAGTTCCATTCAACCTTATCTAGAACAAGTAATTAATCGTCTCACTGAATTTCGCCTGGATAATGGGCTAAAATTCATCGTTTTAGAAAGACATCAAGCCCCAGTAGTTTCCTTTCTCACCTATGCTGATGTCGGTGGCATTGATGAACCAGATGGACAAACAGGGGTAGCCCACTTTCTTGAACATCTAGCATTTAAAGGCACAAAGCGCATCGGCACTACAGACTATCAAGCCGAAGCACCACTTTTAGCCAAGTTAGAAAATTTAGATAACCAAATCAAAACCGCAAAAACCAGCGAAAAAAAAGCTGAAATAGCCCGGTTAGAAACTGAATTTAAATCAGTAGAATCTCAAGCCCTGAAATTAGTTAAACAAAACGAAATGGGGCAAATAGTTGAACAAGCTGGAGGTGTGGGTTTAAATGCTAATACTTCTTCCGAAGCTACTCGCTATTTTTATAGCTTTCCATCGAATAAATTAGAACTATGGATGTCCTTGGAATCAGATCGGTTTTTAGATCCTGTATTTCGAGAATTCTATAAAGAAAAAGAAGTAATTTTGGAAGAAAGACGCTTACGAGTCGAAAATTCTCCTATCGGTCAGATGGTGGAAAAATTCATAGATGCGGCTTTCAAAGTTCATCCTTACCGCCGACCAGTAATTGGTTATGATCAAGATATTCGCAACTTAACACCAGAGAATGTTAAGAAGTTTTTTGATGCTTATTATGCTCCCAGTAATTTAACAATTGCCATTGTCGGCGATGTCAATCCTGCTGAAGTCAAAAAACTGGCACAAACTTATTTTGGACGTTATCAAGCTAAACCCAAACCCCAACAAAAATTACCCGTAGAACCCCAGCAAACCGCCACCAGGGAAGTTACTTTAGAATTAGCTACTCAACCTTGGTATTTAGAAGGTTATCATCGTCCGGCTGTTACTCATCCTGATAATGCAGTTTATGAAATCATTGGCAGTTTATTGAGTGATGGGAGAACATCGAGACTTTATAAGTCTTTAGTAGAAAAACAAAGTTTAGCTCTAAATGCTCAAGGTTCTAGTGGCTTTCCAGGAGACAAGTATCCTAATCTGATCTTCTTTTATGCTCTCACATCTCCAGGGAAAACAGTAGATGAAGTAGCGATCGCCTTACGCCAAGAAATTGATAAATTGAAAACTGAACCTGTATCTGCGGTGGAATTGGCACGACTAAAAACCCAAGCCAGAGCCGGTTTATTACGTAGCCTTGATTCTAATTCCGGCATGGCAGCACAGTTGTTAGAATATGAAGTCAAAACCGGTTCTTGGCGCAATTTATTTCAGCAATTAGAGAAAATTTCCGCTGTTACTCCTGAAGATATTCAAAGAGTAGCCCAAGCCACATTTATACCAGAAAATCGCATAGTTGGCAAGTTGTTATCCAAACAACCAGGATAGTACCGCAAGGCAGAAGTCAAAAGTCAAAAGTAATATTGAGCAAGATTTTTGGCGATTAAGAATAGTTGGTTTACTTGCGCCATGCTGTGCTAGAAATCCAAAATTCAAACAGGATTAAAGATTAATCCTGTCAATCCTTTAATCTTGATAGCGAAGCGTGGCGTTAGCCATAAATCCTGATCCAAATTTGAAGATAGATATGTTGAGGTTTGATTTGAAAAGCAAAAAATTCCACTTTTCTAAGGGACAAAGATTTGTTTTTACATTGGTGATCATTGTTGCTTGTTTGCTCGTAAATTTGAATTTTTCTTGGGCAGCAACCACAGCAAAGCATTACAATGAATTACAATTTCCGCCAGTATCAGCAATTAAATTACCCAAGTATGAAAGGTATGTCCTAAAAAATGGTTTAGTAGTTTATTTGATGGAAGATCATGAACTACCCTTGGTAAGTGGTACAGCACTAATCAGAACAGGTAGCCGTTGGGAACAAGCGGAAAAGGCAGGTTTAGCTTCTTTGGTGGGTTCTACATTGCGAAGTGGTGGCACTCAAAAACATTCCGCAGATGAATTAAATGAAATTCTAGAACAACGGGCTGCCTCTGTGGAAACAGATATGGGTGAAGCTGCTGGCAGTGCTAGTTTTGAAGCCTTGACTGAAGATGTAGACATGGTGTTTGGGCTATTTACTGAGGTACTTCGAGAACCGGCTTTTGCACAGGAAAAGTTGGATGTGGATAAAACTCAAATTCGCGGTAGTATTGCTCGACGCAATGATAATCCTAATAGTATTGCCAGTCGAGAGTTGAGAAAATTAATTTATGGGCAAGAAAGTCCTTATGCCCGGACAGTTGAATATGCAACTCTCGATAAAATTTCCCGTGATGATTTGCTGAAATTTTATCAACAGTATTTTCACCCCAATAAGATCATTTTAGGGATTGTGGGTGATTTTAATGCTCAAAAAATGCGATCGCTCATACAAGCCAAATTAGGTGACTGGAAACCAAATCCGCAAATTGCCAAAACCCCATTACCACAAGTCACTCAAGCTAACTTAGGTGGTGTATATTTCGTTAATCAACCTCAACTCACCCAAAGTAGCGTCTTACTTGGTCATTTAGGCGGAAAATTCGACAATCCCGATTATCCAGCCTTAGATGTCATGAATGGCGTTTTAAATAGTTTTGGCGGACGTTTATTTAATGAATTGCGATCGCGTCAAGGTTTAGCTTATTCTGTCTATGGTATGTGGAGTCCCCGGTTTGACTATCCAGGAACATTCGTCGCTGGAGGACAAACCCGCACAGAAACCACAGTTCAGTTTATCAAATCCCTGGAAACAGAAATTAAACGGCTACAAACCGCAAATATCACAGTCCAAGAATTAAATAAAGCCAAAGACTCCACCCTAAACTCCTTTGTCTTCAACTTTCAAGATCCTAGCCAAACATTATCCAGATTAATGCGATACGAATATTATGGTTATCCCGCCGATTTCCTATTTCGTTATCAAAAAGCCATCACTACCACCACAACCGCAGACGTGAAACGAGTAGCGCAGAAATACTTAAAACCAGAAAATTTAGTCACCTTAGTAGTCGGAAACCAATCTGATATGAAACAACCCTTAACCAATTTAGCCGCCAAAGTCACAACCATAGATATTACCATTGCAGGCACTCAACCAGCAGCTAAGAATTAATAGAATTCAATTTAGATCCCCGACTTCTTAAAGAAGTCGGGGATCTGGTTATTAATTTAAAATAGTTCTTCCTTATCAAAAATATGATAACACACTGAAAATTTTTTGTCAACACCATAAAATCACTTTTTTCCGGTTGGTGTTTTTGTGTTAGTCGGAGGGTGGGTTAGCTTGCACCTTAACCCACCAACAACTGATTTCGCAAACCGTTCTATAAAACTTACCCAAAATTACCAAAGTCTAGACACATCTGGACAGCGATAATCTTAGTGTTTATTTCCTGCTTCATCGCGGTCTTAGAATGACTTCCAATCTTGTTTGCCCGCTCCACAGGCAATCTCGGTAGAACTTACCGTTTCTGACCGTAGTTCCTAAAAAGAACCCTACGGTCTTACAAAAGAAGGGAACAGGGAACTCTTAACTGGGAGCAAATAAGAAACACTCATTTGCACCAGTTTAGAGCTTCAGTCAAAAAAAGGATGCTTTTAAAAGATGCGTAGCACGAAAAAAACAGTGTCATTATTTCAATCTCATGTTTTTAAACATGAGTTTTTCCTGTTCCCTGTTGCCCGTTCCCTGTTCCCTCTGAATTAAGGATTTTTGGAGTAACTTTTTTCTTGCTCTACAAACTCCTCAACAGCATAAACATCAGGCCAGACAGTTGCACCATGTTCATAGTTATCAATCCCCACCTTATCAGCTTCAGGATTAACACGCAGCTTACCAATAGCATTGAGTCCAGTAAACATTAAAAAGGCAAAACCAATAGTGAAAACTGATACTGCGACTACGCCCAAAATCTGCACACCCAGCAAATCAAAACCACCACCTAATAACAATCCAGCTTTTTTATTCAAAGTCAGTTCTGGTTGACCTAAAAAACCAACTGCAAGTGTACCCATCATGCCATTAATACCATGAACAGCAAATGCTCCCGCAGGATCATCAATTTTACATGATTCAATAATATCAATTCCTGAAACTACTAAAATTCCCCCAGTTAAGCCAATCACAACCGCCGCCCAAGGTGCTATAAAAGCACAACCAGCGGTAATGCCTACCAAACCTGCCAAAGAACCATTCAGACAATAGACTAAATCCCATTTACGTGAACGACTGTATTGATAAAACATCGCCGCTAACGCCCCAGCACCAGCCCCCAGGGTCGTATTCAGGGTGATTAAACCAATTAAGCCAGGATTACCAGTACCAAGGGTTGAACCGGGGTTAAAGCCATACCAGCCAAACCAGAGAATCATAGTTCCCAAAGCTGCCAAACCTAAGTTATGGGCTGGAGGAATCTGTCCCCAAGGAGTTCGTCTAGGGCGTGGACCAAGTAAAAAAGCACCAACTAAAGCTGTCCAACCACCAACGGTATGAACCACTGTACTACCAGCAAAATCATGAAAACCTATTTTCGATAACCAGCCGCTGGAGTTCCATACCCAATGCACAATCACGGGGTAGCTGAACGCAGCCATGACAGCGCTGTAGATTAAATCACCGATAAAGTCCGTTCTCCCAGCCATTGCCCCAGTAGTAATTGTACTGGCAGTAGCCGCAAAAGCAAACTGAAAGAAGAACAAAGTATAAGCATTGAGTCCTGAAGCTATTCCTGGTACACCACCATTAGTAAAAGTACCGTCAACTGGTAATTGACTTAAGAAAAAAGTGTCTGTACCAATAAACCCACCAGCACTTGTACCAAAAGCGATGCCAAAGCCCACACCCCACCAGATTAGAATGGTGACAGCCGCATCAACAAAGTTTTCTAATAGGGCATTAACTACACCTCTTTGACGCAGCAAACCCGCCTCCAACATGGAAAAACCAGTCTGCATGAAAAATACTAAAAAGCCTGTGAGTAGTACCCAGGTAGTATCAATGGAAATTTGTAATTGCTGGGTTGTGGCATTTAAGGATTCCAGTGTCACAGGATCTGCAGCTTGGACAACTGTGGGGGCAAAAATTGCCAAAACCATTGCACCTATAGCTAGTGCTAAAAGACGATATAAAGGACGAATACGTTTGTTCATGGTTGTTGTTCTTATTGCTGACTCAGTAATTCCCGATCTCTTGATGTTTGCTGAATAGAATTAGCTGACTTTATATTTGATTAAAAAAACATTCTGTATTAAAGAGTACATTCTCTTTGTGGTTATATGAATTATTCACTCTGCAATAAGTACCGCGATAAAATTAATTATACATTGATGATTTACCAATTCTTTGCCAGTTAAGGATTTCAGCCCAGATTTTAGATTTTTGTGTAATTAATTTTGTTCAATTACGTAGTACATAAGATTACTGCACACCATACTATAAGTATTTACTATGGTTCAGGATTTATAATAGGATGCTTGAAAAGTTTTTGATGTATAAGTAAAACCCTCTGGTAAACCTCTCCAGTATTAAATGTTATTCTTTTTCCCTCTCCTACAGCAAATTGTCATCAAACCCGGAACAAAAACCCCACCCCCAACCCCC
>NZ_JADEWA010000233.1:0-8458 GCF_015207865.1 Dolichospermum sp. LEGE 00246 | reverse complement strand
TAGATGAAACTGAAAGAAAGAAACTTGAGGATATCGCCCAAGGTTGGGGAATGAGTCTTTCGTCAGCCTTAAAAAGATTAGTTAGAGAGAAATAAAATGTTGAAAAGATTTAATGACCCGCATCATGATCGAGAATATTGGAAGCGGTTAAAACCGCACGGGTAGGCTTTCCCCCGCGCTCTAAAGAGACGCGGCTCCCAGCCTTCCCGCGATCCCCTGGTGGGGAATTTGGGATTAATCGTTTGGAATCACGGGTGGGTGAGGGTTTAGCATTGCTAAACCCCTCCAATTATGGATGGTAGATGAGCGATGGCAATTTATTATTGAAAATAAACAAGCAATACGCATTTTCTACAAATATAGAAAAGCGATACACCAATCTTAACATTTTCCCACAAACGTAGGGGTTTAGCAGTGCTAAACCCCTACAATGCTTTAAGCACTAACTAAATAATAGCCAGGGAATTCATTCCCAGACGGGATAGGGGTTTTTACGACTGATTACACCCTACAATTAAACGCCGGCGTGACCTAATGCAATACCCGTCACCAACATTCCCAACACCAAAAATGGTTGAGCGCTGGCTTGATATTTGACATCATTGGCTATGGGGTCACGGAGAAAATACATATCTTGGAAAGTGATTTGGGGAATGATTAATAATACGAGAATCGCTGCATATAAATTCTCGTGAATACTCACCAAATAACCTGCAACCAAACCTTGAAATAGGTCAATCGTGACGACACAAATCAAAGCCGCATTTTGGATGCCAAACATAACTGGTAATGATTGTAATCCTAATTGGCGATCGCCTTCCACACTTTTAAAATCATTAACAATGGCAATCCCCAAACCTGCCAAACTGTAAAATAGAGTCAGAATGACAATTTTCCAATTCAATTCCCCAAATAAAGCATGACCAGCCCACCAAGGTAAAGCAATGTAACTTGCACCTAAAGCATAATTTCCTAACCAACCATTTTGTTTTAATTTTAATGGTGGTGCAGAATAGATATAGGCGATGAAACTACCAAAAACAGACAACAGTAAAACGTTAGGAACTGAATGACCTGCCCATAAATCTAAGGTGTAAGCCACTCCATATCCTAATAATAGTAAAAGCACGAATTGGCTAATTACTTGCTTTTCCGAAATTCTCCCCGAAGGTATGGGACGATAAGGTTCATTAATCGCGTCAATTTCCCGGTCATAATAATCATTGATGGTTTGGGTATAACCAGCCAATAAAGGACCCGAAAGCAACATACACAGGGCAGACTTCAAAACATTTTCTAAAGTCCAGGTATAGTTACCAGAAGAAGCCGCACCGCAGACCACACCCCAAATCAGGGGAATCCAGGTAATCGGTTTCATCAATTGCAAGCGAATTTTCCAAATAGAAGTTTCTCCAGCACTTGCACCTTTCATTCCCAGCAGTTGCCGAGTTTTCGCATTGCGGTCTTCGGTGATTGTCACCTCTGGATTTGGAGATTCTATCGCCTCATTCGGCTGCGAATTGGGATTAACGGGAGTTGATTCAGACATAAGGTGTAATGGTAATTGGGGAAGAGGTGATTGGTAATAGGTAATGGGTAATTGGAAAACCTTTTACCCATTACCCATTACCTATTACCTATTACCTAAAAAGAAATTATCAAATAACTATTTTGAAACTTTGCACCCGTCACAGGTTTACCACTTAAAGCCGGGGGCAGGAAGATATTACGTCTTTGATCTCCGGCTTCTACTGTAACCTCTGGACCTTGTTGAGTGAGTTTTACCTGTTTTTTGTCAAAACCAGGTAAAAATAGGCGTACTTGGCGATTGTGTACGTCAATTTCAATGGGTGGGTTAGCTTGTAATGCTTGTTCAACAAGGTTGGGTAAAGCATCTATCAGAGGTTGCCATTCCCCATTGACAACATCAGGAACTATGCTCACAGGTAGAGGTGCAAATTCCTCGGATAAATTAGTATTTTCTCCACCAGGAACTAAAATTGCTCCACCAACAGTTAAACCAATTTGTTGAGCGCTTCCCCACAGATAACGGGAATTGGCCACATCAATAGGTTCAGATGTTGTTACCAAAAAAGCAGCAACCCGCCGAGGATTAGCTAAAGCTGCTTTACCTTCTTCGAGGAAATTATTAACTTGGTTGGTGGGTTGAGAGAAATTATCAGCAGTCCAATTAAAATTGAAAAGGCTACTAATTAAAGGTTGAATTAGGGGTGATTCAGAAATTGTTTTCCCTAAATCAGAGTTAACAAATAATTGCCGAAATCGTCTGACATACCAACTTAAAGATTCTGGCATTCCCAACATTCGCAAACTAGCAGCATCACCCGTGCCATCATAAATAATCGCGTCATATTTGCCACTGGCATCATATTCACGAATTGCATTGAGAGCGAGGGCGTTATCCATGCCCGGTAATACTACCAGTTCTTGCCCATAAACCGCTTTAAAAATTGGTGTGCGGAGGTATTGAGCCTCCAATTTTTTCGCTTCCTCCCAGTTGCGTTCTAGCAGTACAGATGCTTGAAACTGTACTGCTTGCAGATTGGGAGAGATGTCCTGGGGGTCAGGAGTCAGAGTCGTATTGAGTAGAATTGACAATGTTGGATCTGCTAGTCCTGCTAGGAGTACCCGTTTACCTTGTGTTGCCAAACTAATGGCTGTGGCGATCGCTATCTTACTGCGAGCGATGCCGTTTTTGCCCAAAAACGTCAGTATCAAGGCCATTACTTAATTTCCAATTTTGCCGATCTTGTCAATAACAACTTAGCACTCAACCAATCTTCTTAGCCTCTGCTATAAGTTGTTTTGACTAAGCTGGTCTGATTTCATCTTCAAAAAACCAAGTGGAGGAGTTGTCGTCAAACTTGACTACCACACCAATTCCCCGACCATCTGTGACTTTGTAGCCCTCGATAATGCCGATTTCTCCGAGTTTTTGAGCGATAGTAGAGGATACGCGATCGCGCAAACGAATCACCTTAACTTTCTGTCCGATGTCCATGATCTAGTTAAAATAAAATAATCCAAATCTCAGTGTAGCTGAATCTGGCACTCTGTTTTCAATGGTTTAAAATTAAATCAGTAAGCAAGTAGGTATACTCTTATGTTTGTTACAGCCCAACAGCTAGAACAACAAATGCCCGATGCGACTCGGTTATTAAGTGATGAGCCGGAAATGGAAAGTTCTTTACATTATATGCAGTTACTCATCCTAGTAACTAGCTTAGAGTGGTTATGGCGTGATCAAAATGATTTTTTTATTGGTGCAGATCTAAGTATTTATTTTAGTCGTCAACAGTTAAAAAATCGAGAATTTAGAGGTCCAGATTTCTTCCTAGTTAAAAATACAGAAAAACGTCCCCGCACTTCTTGGGTTGTCTGGGAGGAAGACGGGCGCTATCCCGATCTCATTATTGAATTACTGTCAGATAGCACAGCAAAAGTTGACCGCAATTTAAAAAAAGTTCTCTATGAAAGTCGCTTTCGTACCCCTGAATATTTCTGGTTTAGCCCGGAAAGTTTAGAATTTGTGGGTTTTAAACTGGTAGGCAGTCAATATCAAGAAATTGTTGCTAATAAACAGGGATTACTTTGGAGTGAAGTCCTGAATTTATATTTAGGTGTGGCAAATGGTAAACTCCGCTATTTTACATCTGAAGGTGAGTTAGTACCAACACCAGAAGAAGCAGCGACAAAGATCCAAAAGGAAGCTCTTGTTGCTCAAAATCAAGCCCTTGCAGCCGAACAGCAAGCTCAGGAAGCTCAAAATCAAGCCCTTGCAGCCGAACAGCAAGCTCAGGAAGCTCAAAATCAAGCCCTTGCAGCCGAACAGCAAGCTCAGGAAGCTCAAAATCAAGCCTTTGCAGCCGAACAACAGTTAGCAGGTGAAAGAGAGAAAGTACAAATTTTGGCAGCACGATTGCGATAGCGCAAGCGCTGACTTGTCAGTTCGCTGGGAATAGATCCTGATAGTTTAAGGTAAGTAAATATGTATCAATATAATCCACCCTTGTCGCCAAAAGAAACCATGCCGACAATGTATGATTTACCCAGTGAGTTAGTAGAAGAATCAGGATTGCCGGAGGAATTTCATTGTATTCAAGCAGATTTACTCAGTGAAACTTGTCAAACTGTCAATAGGGCTGAAAATGAACGTCAACGAGCAGATAAATTAGCAGAATATTGGCGATCGCTAGTACAAAACGGCATAAATAAACCAACCATTCTAAATCCTCCAAAAGCCTATACTGTCTTAATTTTGACTTTTGACTTTTGACTTCCGCCTTGCGATCGCTAGGCGTAAGTGAGTTGGCGTTAAAAATTGTCGTTATGGCAAAGCAAGAGGCAATGGGCAAGAGTAAAGAAGTTTTCGGCGATTTTACGTTTCTTTACACAGTTTGGTTTTATTGTGTTCACATACTTAGGGACTTCCAATTAAAAAAATCCCCAAAAGTTTCTTGTGGTGCGGGCCGAAAAGCCCGCTAATTACCAAGGACAGGCAGGATGCCCATCCCACAAAATTAGTTTTAAAACAGTACCTAGCAGGAAGACAAGCAACGGTACTCGCAAATCAATTTTTATACTATGCTCAAAGTTTTCCGAAATTAAGAGTAGCGCCAGATGTGATGGTAATTTTTGATGTGCCACCTGGGGGTAGAGATAATTATAAGGTTTGGGAAGAAGGTCAAGTTCCCCAAGTTGTCTTGGAAATGACTAGTGCCGGAACTCAAAGGCAGGATCAAGAGCAAAAGAAGTTATCGTATGAACAATTAGGGATTTTAGAATATTGGTTATTTGACCCGAAAGGAGAATGGATTAACAAAAAGTTACAGGGGTATCGTTTACAGGATGAGATTTATCAACCCATTACCGATAGTTTATCTCAGCCGTTGGGATTGCGTCTAGAAGTGGAAGGGGAGCTTTTAAGATTTTACCGTCTTGATACAGGTGATAAATTACTCATACCCACAGAATTGGCAGAAAAGGCTGAAAGTGAACGCCAACGGGCTGATGATGCGGAGGCTAAAGTAGCAATTTTGGCTCAACGGTTAAGGGAGTTAAGTATTGACTCTGATAGTTTGTAAGTAATTACCTGAGATAGATAAAATTTCACTTAGGAATCACCAAAAAATAAATTACCCAATTTTGTGGGATGGGCATCCTGCCTGTCCTTGGTAATTAGCGGGCAATTCGTCCCGCACCACAAGAAACTTTTGGGGATTTTTTTAATTGGAAGTCCCTTATCTGAAAATTAATCGTCAACAATTGCACTCGTATGGTATAGAATGCCAAAATGACTTTTTTCCGGTGTGTAATGGTGCTATAAGAATGACACTTTCCCTGAAAGATAATTTAAATTGGTTACAAGTGCAGCGTTATTGCGAACTCCTGCACGTCTTAGTTGGACGGACGCTGAAAGTCCGTTATCGGGGGTCTTTTCTGGGGGTTTATTGGTCATTATTGAACCCATTGATTATGACAGGGTTGTATACTGCCATCTTTGGTGCTACCTTTGCATCCTACTATGGTAACTCCATCATTAACTATATGCTGGCAGCGCTGACAGGACTGTTAGTAATTAATTTTTTCTCCGCTTGCACATCCCAAGCTTTAACCAGCGTGGTCGGCAATGGAGCATTATTAAATAAAATTCGCTTGCCGGTTAGTGTTTTTCCTGTATCAATGATTTCGTCCAATGTCTTTCAGTTTTCAGTGGGAGCATTTCCCTTACTAGCAATTATGACATTGCTTAATTCCAAAAGTCTCATCAATGTCATCGCTTTAGTATTTCCATTTTTAGCATTAATTTTAGTTTCTACAGGAGTCGGTTTTTTAGTCAGCGCTTTGTACGTATTTTTCAGGGATTTACCTTACTTTTATGAATTAGTAGTATTTGTAATTTGGATTAGCAGTCCGATCTTTTACCCAGCAGCTATTGTTCCCAAGCCGGTAAAACAGTTTTTAGGTTTGAACCCCTTATCCCCAATCATCGAAAGTCTCCGTCAGATTACATTATCAGGTTCTCCACCAGATTTAGGTCTGATTTGGGGGGCTTTACTGAGTGGCATCATTATTTTAGCCTTGGGATGGACTTGTTTTCACCTATGGCGGCATCAATTTATGGATTTGCTGTAAGAGGATGTTTTAAAAGTTTTTAATGTATAAACAAACCCCTCTCCAAACCTCTCCCCGAAGCGAGGAGAGGCTTTGAAACCCCCCTTCCCGGCCTTCGGCACGCTGCGCTAACGTAGGGAAGGGGGCAGGGGGGTTAGGTTTTTGGAGATTATCGGTTTCATCTAATACTTTTCAAACAACTTCTAAGAGGATGTTTTAAAAGTGGTAAGTAATGGGACAAAAATATTTACAGTCATTGCGAGGGAGGGGAAGCAATCACAACCCTGGCGATTGCTTCCCTTCACTTCGTTCCATATGGCTAACGCCACGCCACGCTAACGCAATGACATTGTGTAATTAATTCTGTCTCACTACTTATTCCGTAATTTTCATCACATTGCTACCCCCTTAGTCCCACCTTTACAAGGGGGTTAGGGAGGGGTAAAAAATATTTGATACATCAACCATAACTTTTCAAACACCCTCTAACATAGCTATCGTTTGGTAATTGCATAGACTAGAACCCGATAGTTTATAATTAACCAAAGATAGTAATTTATCCTAATAAAATCTATGGCTTTAACCGCACAAGAAATAGAAGCATTAATGCCAGACTGCACTGAACTACTCAGCGACGAACCAGAAATGGAAAGCTCCTTACACTATACACAACTATTAATATTAGTAACTTGTTTAGAATGGTTATGGCGTAATAGAGAAGATTTTTTTATCGGTGCAAATCTTAGCGTTTACTATAGCCGACAACAGTTAAAAAATCGAGACTTTAGAGGACCAGACTTTTTTCTTGTTAAAGATACGGAAAAACGTCCACGTCTTTCTTGGGTAATATGGGAAGAAGATGGTAAATATCCCAATGTAATAATTGAATTACTTTCTGATTCTACAGCGAAGGTAGATAAGGGATTGAAAAAACAGTTGTATCAAAATCAATTCCGCACCCCTGAGTATTTTTGGTTTTCCCCAAATACCTTAGAATTGGTAGGATGGCGATTAACAGACAGTGAGTATAAAACTATTCCAGCATCAGAAAATGCCTGGTATTGGAGTCAGGAGTTAGGTTTATATCTAGGGGTTTGGGAAGATAAGTTAAGATATTTTACTGTTGAAGGAAGATTAGTCCCTACACCAGAAGAAGCTAATTTAGAAGAAATGAGAAAAGCTGAGGTTGAATATCAAAGGGCTGAGGTTGAATATCAAAGGGCTGAATCTGAACGTCAAAAGGTTGAAGTTGAACGTCAGCGTGCTGATGACGCAGAGAATAAAGCAGATGTTCTAGCGCAAAAATTAAGGGAGTTAGGTATTGAACCCGATAGTTTATAAATCGCGGGGCTTTGCTTAGTGGCATAATTATTTTAGCCTTGAGACAATACCTTGTCCATTTCCTGCTTTGTTGGGTTAAGCGACAGCGCAACCCAACGCTCATGTTGGGTTTTATGCTAATTGCTCCGCGAACGTTCACGTTCCACAACCCAATCTACAAATCAAGGCTTTTTTGCAATTTGGACAAGGTATTGCTGGAGATGGACTTGTTTTCACCTGTAGTGACATCAATTTATGGATTGGCTGTAAATGGAAGTAATACGTTTGGACAATGTTTCCCTGTGGAGAAGGACTCAAGAGGAATTTTCCTATGATTTAAAAAAAACCCTCCTATCTGTGGTAGAGGGTAAATATCGTCAACCTGCGAAGAAATTAGTTTTAGATAATATTGACTTGGTGGTTGCGAAAGGAGAAAAAATAGGTATAATAGGCTCTAACGGTTCTGGTAAATCCACTCTGTTAAAGATAATTTCTGGGATTTTACAGCCTACCACTGGTACTGTCAGAGTCCGAGGTCAAGTTGCGCCTTTAATTGAATTAGGAGCAGGTTTTGATGCGGAAATCTCTGTAATGGACAATATCCTCCTTTATGGTGTATTGTTGGGTTTTTCTAGGGCTGAGATGAAAGCAAGAGCGCGTTCTATTTTGGAATTTGCAGATTTGGAGGATTATGCCTTAGTTCCAGTTAAGGGTTTATCTTCAGGTATGGTGGCTCGCTTGGGCTTTTCTATTGCGACTGATGTACAACCAGATATTTTGATTTTGGATGAAGTTTTATCTGTAGGAGATGAGAGTTTTAAGAATAAGTGTAAGCAAAGAATGGATCAGTTTTGGGATGGTAATGCTACAGTGTTGGTTGTGTCCCATGATTTAGAGTTTGTGAAGCAGTGTTGTCAACGTGGAATATTCTTACAGAAAGGTAAAGTTATCTTTATTGGAGATGCAGATGAAGCTGTAAAATACTATTTTAAACAGATTTAGT
>NZ_JADEWA010000232.1:0-8553 GCF_015207865.1 Dolichospermum sp. LEGE 00246 | reverse complement strand
GAATTGTATTACCAGTAATAGATGAAACCACAGGAATTTTTGCAGGTTGAAAATTCTGAGTTGATGTTAAGTCTTCCTTTTTTAAAATTAGAGAAATTATATCTTCTAAGGTGAAAATTTCTGCTAATACTAAAGCTGTATAATTTCCTGTACCATAACCTATAGATATTGCAGGTTCAATTCCCCAGGATTTCAATAATTGAGCGATCGCATATTCACAAATAAAATCAACTAGTTGGCTATGAACAATATTTTCTAAATTCTCTTTTTCAATCAATTCTAAAAAAGAGTTGCCTACATGAGAATCAAGAATCAATTCCAATGGTTCTAGAAGGGAATCAAGGTCTGGCTGACTTTTATAAAATAATTTAATCAGCGGCTTAATTTTATCGCTTTCTCCCGAAAAAATGAAACAAATTGGTGCAGGTTTTCGCCTCGTAATTTGGCCACTGAATATACTTGGTGACAATTGTTTATGAATATAAATATTGAGTTGATCTTTCAATTGTTCTTTGGATTCAGTGATAATAGCTAGACGGTGTTTAAATTGCGATCGCCTGGTATTGGCAGTAAAACAAATATCCACCAAAGATGCTTCAGGTTTATCTTCTAAAAAAGCTTGGTGACGTTGGGCTAAAGCCTGTAAAGCAGTGGGACTCTTTGCGGTTAGGGTGAAAATTTGTAAGGGAAAAAGATTAGATTCAGCCTTTTCTTGAGATGGAACTGATTCTAATATCACATGAGCATTCGTTCCGCCTAAACCGAAAGCACTCACTCCCGCTCGAATTGGCTCTGTTTCTTCTGGTAAAATTTCTAAGGTTTCTTGTACTTTTAGTCCTAGCTTGGCAAAAGGAATAGCCGGATTAGGCTCTTGAAAATGTAAATTAGGTGGTATCTGGCGATGGTAAAGGGAGAGAGCGACTTTAATCAAACCCGCAATACCAGAGGCGGCTTCTGTATGACCAATATTGGTTTTCACACAACCGACTCGACAGGGATTATCGGGAGTTCGATCTTTGCCGACCACTGCACCTAACGCCTTCATTTCCAGGGTATCTCCGATCAATGTCGCTGTCCCGTGAGCTTCAATATAATTGATAGAACTGGGATCAATATCAGCCTGTTGATAAACTTTTTGCAAGAGATCAATCTGAGCTTGCATATTGGGTGCGGTTAAGCCATTACCACTACCATTGTGATTAACACTACTCCCTCGAATTACAGCATAAATGCGATCGCCATCTATTTGAGCTTGGGATAAAAGTTTCAAGACAACGACTCCGATCCCCTCACTCCGAACATAACCATCCGCTTTAGCATCAAACGTTTTACACAAACCATCAGAGGCAAGTAATCCAGCATTAATAAATCTGTTTGTGATGGCAGGAGAAAATATCATATTTACACCTGCGGCTAAAGTCAAAGAGCTTTCCCCAGTCCATAAACTATGACAAGCGCGATCAACGGCTACCAAAGAGGATGAACAAGCCGTATTAATTGCCAGACTAGGACCGCAAAAATCAAAATGATAGGAAATACGATTAGCCACCATAGAGCGATGATTACCCGTTGTTGCCTCTATATCTGGAATCGCCTCTTGTTGAATGACTAACTGATGATATTCACTACAAGAAATACCAACAAAAACAGCCGTGTTAGTACCTGCTAATTTTTCGGGAATTTGCCCTGCATCTTCTAAAGCTTCCCAAGTTACTTCTAATAAGAATCTATGTTGGGGATCAATTTTTGTAGCTTCTTTTGAGGAAATCCCAAAAAATGCCGCGTCAAACTTATCTATTCCTTTCAAAAATCCGCCCCAACCTGTCATTTTCGTAGGGCGATCGCTGGGGGATTCCGTAATAGCATCAATTCCATCTTGATTAACTTGCCAAAATTCATTGAGATCATTTGCACCAGGAAAACGACATCCCATGCCAATAATTGCAATAGATTCTTTCTGTATTTTGAGATTAGTCATCATTATTAAATTGTATATACGATTAATAAATAGGCGTAAATTTCACAGGAAGAGTTTTTAATCTTCTGGAAATATTGCTTTCATACCAGTCTAATTTATCTGTATTGAGGCAAATATCTGGTAAACGTTGCATCAGTGCATTTAGGGCGATTTGCACTTCAAGCTTGGCTAAAAACATTCCTAAACAATAGTGAATACCACCGCCAAAAGCCAAATTAGGTTTGCGACGACTGAAATCCAGTTGTTGGGGACGAGAAAAGTATTCAGGATCATGGTTTACTGCACCGATATAGATAACGACATATTCCCCGCGATGAATAATTTTTCCTGAAACCTCAACGTCTTCCATTGCTCGACGAGAGACATACTGAATGGGACTATCATAACGCAACAATTCTTCGACAATATTTTTAATATTATCAGGATTTTGTCGTACATATTCTAAACTTTGTGGGTGTTTTAACAGGGCTAAAAGAGCATTGCTGACTAGTCCTTTTGTTGATTCCTGGGCTGTCGCACTTAGCAGAATACAAGTGCTAACTATTTCATCTTCTGTTAGTGTATTGACCTGATCTTTCTGATTAGCTAACTGGCTGATCAAACCATTATTTGGTTGTCTTTTATATTCAGCTATTTTTTGGGAAAGATAGGCTCTATTTTCAATCATGATTTGATTTTGTTCTTTATATTTTTCCAAAGATACTGGTTGATCGCCTGTTCCGAGAAAATTTCTTTCGTCCGTTGTATTCGCTAATTTAGCCTGAAAAGTTGCGATCGTTTGTTCTTCTTGGTGCCAATAACCTTGAGCAATACTAGAACCAAAAATCCAAATTTCTCCTACTTGATTCTCACCACATTCTAAACAACTTTCAGGATCGACAATTTTGACTTCCATATCTTGCCAAGCATGGCCACAACCGACAAGTTCCTGATAATTTTCACTATCTTTCTCTGCTTCTACAATTTGATTATTTTTCAAAGATTCTGACTGAACATTTAAGTAAACTGGCTCATCTTCAATATTACCCCCAGAAATCATTAAGGTTGCTTCTGCCATGCCGTAACAGGGATAAAAATATTGAGATTTAAATCCAGAAGATTGAAATTTATCACTAAAATTATCTAGGGTTTTTCTTCGTATTGGCTCTGCTCCATTGTAGGCACTTAGCCAACTGCTTAAATCAAGGCTTTTCTGTTGTTCTGGCGTAATTCTTCGCACACATAATTCATAGCCTAAATTGGGACTACCGCTATGAGTTGCTCGATATTTGGTAATTGCTTGTAGCCAGAGCATAGGATTCTTTAAAAAAGATTCAGGCGACATCACAATACCCAAAAAACCTGTATAAAGAGGTTGAATAATACCATCAATCAACCCCATATCATGAAAACTCGGCAACCAAGTCACAGAAACACTTTTTTCTGTAAGTTCAAAAGCTTTTTGAATATAAACTGAATTATTGGCAATGTTGTCATGGGAAATCATTACTCCCTTCGGCGAACCCGTTGAACCTGATGTGTATTGGAGGAAAGCTAGGGTATCACCACTAATCTCTGGGAGATGAAACTCAAAGTCTTGGTCATCATTTAGATTATCTGTTGCCAAAAATTGCGTTACGGATAAGTCTAAAAAATTCTCAAGTTTCGGTTGAATATTTTCTAAAAGAAAGCTAGTAGTCAGAATAATTTGAGGTTGAGAATCTTCAATAATTGCTATTAATCGAGATATTTTTTGATTCCGTTTTGGTGGGTAAGCAGGAACTGCAATAATTCCAGCAGATAGACACCCTAAAAAAGCCGCGATGAATTCTAAACCTTGGGGATAAAGCAATAAGGCTATGGCTCCTGGGGGGATTAGAGATTGTAACCTAGCGGCAATTCTTTTTGAAATTTGAGATAGTTGTTGATAAGTAATCGTTTGCTCTTGATTTTCTCTATTTTTGAGAAAAATATAAGCTAATTTTTCGGGGCTTTGACTTGCTTTTTGGTCAAGGATTGATAGTAAATTGAGCATTAAGTAGGTGTATATAATAAAAGCGAAATTTATTGCGTTTTATGAAATGGACGAAACTCAATCAGAATCTCGGATTGAGACAACTTTATATAAGGTTACATACCTTTAAATTTTTCTGTTCACCTACTTAAGCTGTTACGCAGCTAAATTTGATAACCATAATTTACTTGAACTTTGTAGTGCGGGCATCTTGCCCGCTAGAATTATACAAACTAAATGCACAACAGCTTATAACTACGAATTTATCTCGTCTCACGTGAATTATACTCAAAACGGCTAGAAGCTGGACTTTTTTATCATACAAAGAACAAGTTCAAAGTCTCTCCCCGCACCTCTCCCTAAGAGGTTGTTTGAAAAGTCGTATCCCGTAATTTTTATCACATTGCTAAGTAATTGGACAAAAATATTTACAGTCATTGCGAGCGAAGGGAAGCAATCACAACCCTGGCGATTGCTTGATTTCACTTCGTTCCATATGGCTAACGCCACGCTACGCTAACGCAATGACATTGTGTAATTAATTCTGTCTCACTACTTACCCCTCTTTCCCCTTATAAAGGGGGGAAACAATAAAAGTCCAGTTCCCTCCCCTTACTAAGGGGAGGGTTAGGGTGGGGTAAAAAATATTTGATACATCAACCATAACTTTTAAAACACCCTCTAACCCTCTCCTTTTAGGAGAGGGAAAAGGAATAACATTTAATACTGGAGAGGTTTACCAGAGGGGTTTCATATTTGGTTAAACTATTAACAGTTTTCAGTATATACCATAATTGGGCAAAAGCTAAAAAGGCTACAGCCATCTCCAGTCTATTAGACATCTCCAAGATGGTAGAGACCTTACATGGAACGTCTCTACAATGGTTTCAGGTCACGCATATTTAATTTCTGGATATGTCTATTAAGTAAAGTGTAATACCTACAATAATATTTAAAACCAATTTTTCTTCAGTAATTTGTTACTGACAATGACCACAAACATTAACAAACCAAACTGAATTGGCCAAGGTGCTAATACTAAACTTACAATAAAAATAACGGCTGTGAAAACACCTGCAATATTAGTGATTTCATCATCATTTCTTTTAAAGAGATAGCCAGTCATTACACCTGTCACTAATGTCATTAAGAAAAACAAAGGCATTTTTACTAATCTCCAAACTACGAGCTACTGTTTAATACCAGTAGATTTCAACCTTCTTCAAGGACGTTGTTAACATTATACTTAAGTAAAGCAAAATGGCAACGATTTTATTGTCAAGCTATGGAATCGCTATTTTCAAATAGTGTGATTATTTGGTACATTGAACTAACACTATCTATTCGTGCTGGAATTCATTTAACACTTTTAATTTAAATACCCGATGTTGAACATTTCCCAACTCCTCGCCAGTGAACTACAACTTAAACCCCAGCAGGTACAAAACGCGCTGGAACTTTTAGCAGAAGGGGCAACAATTCCCTTTATTGCGCGTTACCGTAAAGAAAAAACAGATGAAATGGATGAGGTGCAATTACGGGATTTACAAGATAGGCATAATTACTTAACGGAGTTAGAAGAAAGAAAAAAAGTAATTGTGAGTGCGATCGCTCAACAAGATAAACTTACCCCAGAACTACAAGCAAAAATAGCATCCTGTTTACAAAAAACTGAACTGGAAGATTTATATTTACCCTATCGTCCTAAACGTCGGACTCGTGCTACCATTGCTAGGGAAAAAGGGTTAGAAGCGCTCGCCAGATTTATTCAATCTCTAAATACGAAAAATGCTGTTTCTGCATCATTAGAGGAAGCAGCAGCAAAGTATATTTCCGAAACTTTAGGAGTAAAAAGTGCAGATGAAGCTTTAAAAGGGGCATCTGATATCTTAGCAGAAGAAGTAGCAGAAAAAGCAGAATTACGCGCATATATCCGCGATTATCTTTTAGAAAATGGGCTGTTTATTTCTCGGATTAAAGATGACCATCCCGAAGGGACGACTAAATTTGAAATGTACCGCAATTATCAAATTAAAGTCAAAAATATTGCCCCTCATAATATGTTGGCTTTATGTCGAGGAAAAGATGAAAAAATCCTCAGTTTTGAAGTTGCTTATGACGAAGATTTTATCCTGGGTTATTTAGAATCTCAAGAAATTAAAACTAAGGTTAGTAACGTGCGTGAATTTTATCAAGTCATGTTAAAAGATAGTTTTAACCGCTTAATCAAAACTTCCTTAATTAGCGAAGTAACTAACGAGAAAAAGACCTTTGCTGACATAGAATCAATCAAAACCTTTGAAACAAATTTGCGAGAATTGCTGTTATCTGCACCAGCAGGAATGAAACCGACAATGGCGATAGATCCTGGTTTTAGAACCGGGTGCAAAGTCGCTATACTAGATGAAACTGGACAATTTTTAGAATATCAAGCCGTATTTCCCCACCAAGCCGCAGAACAACGCCAAAAAGCCGCCCAAACTATTAAGAAATTACTGGAAAAATACCACATTCAATTAATTGCTATTGGTAACGGTACAGCGTCACGAGAAACAGAAGAATTTGTTGCCGAAGTATTACCAAATATAGCCCATAAACCAGTTAAAGTCATGGTAAATGAATCTGGCGCATCTATATATTCCGCCAGTGAAGTAGCTAGAGAAGAATTTCCTGATTTAGATATTACCGTGCGGGGTGCAATTAGTATTGGGAGAAGATTGCAAGATCCTTTAGCCGAATTAGTCAAAATAGATCCTAAATCAATTGGTGTAGGACAATATCAACATGACGTTGATCAAAAATTACTGAAAAAGAAATTAGATGAAACCGTCGAAAGTTGCGTTAACTATGTGGGTGTAGACTTAAATACAGCTTCTAAAGAACTTCTCACCTTTGTTTCGGGAATTACCCCAACCATAGCTAATAATATTATTGCCTATCGTAACGAAAATGGCGCATTTAAAAATCGTCGTCAACTCTTGAAAGTAGCCAAACTAGGACCAAAAGCCTTTGAACAAGCAGCAGGTTTTTTAAGAATTCGTGGTGGTGAAAATCCCTTAGATAATACCGCAGTTCATCCAGAAAGTTATTCCCTAGTGCAATCTATCGCGGCTGATTTAGGAGTATCCTTGAATCAAGTTACACAAGTTGCAGAAAAACTCAAAGAAGCCAACATCAAAAAATATGTTACTGACACCATTGGAGAACCAACCCTGCGCGACATTCTCAGCGAATTAGAAAAACCAGGCAGAGATCCTCGTGCTGAATTTAAATATGCTACCTTTAAAGAAGGAATCAAAGAAATTAAAGATCTAACCGTAGGAATGCAACTAGAAGGAATTATTACCAACGTTGCTAACTTCGGTGCTTTCGTTGATATTGGAGTCCATCAAGATGGTTTAGTGCATATTTCCCAACTTGCTGATAGATTTGTAGATGATCCAAAAAAAATTGTCAAAGTTGGACAAGTCGTTAAAGTGCAAGTTTTAGAAATCAACGAAAAACTCAAACGCATAGGTTTATCAATGAAAGGAATCAAACAATAATTACCTCTTCCTGACTTTTTATGTTAATCATAGCCCCCTCCTCGCTTGCAAAGAGGGAGTTGGGGGTTGGGTTCTTGTATCTCACTCAACCGACAATTAAGTAATTGGACAAAAATATTTACAGTCATTGCGAGCGAAGGGAAGCAATCACAACCCTTGGAATTGCTTCATTTCACTTCGTTCCATATGGCTAACGCCACGCAATGACATTGTGTAATTAATTCTGTCTCACTACTTACTATATTTAACGTAAGTTGCTAGTTAGGTAAATTGTCAGAACTGGCTAACACCTCCCGTAAGGGATACAGGATATGCAGGATTAAAGGATGAAAATCAGAGATTTGATCACAAATCACCAAATGTTTACCTGTCTTTTGTATTCTGTTGTTGAATAATCTCGCTAATTTCTGCCAAACTTAAGTTTAAAACTTGTGCGATTTGTTCTGTAGTTAAACCCAATGCTATCAAACCAGGAACTGCGTCTAACTTGGCTTTGCGTTCACCTACTTCTATTCCTTCTTCCTTTCCCTCTTCTTTTGCTTCTTGATAAAATCGGGTTTGTTTTAACTCACTTAATCCAAACATGGCTTGATTTTTGGGTTTGTTTTGGCGAATGTAAAGAAATATTTCGCTAAAAAGTCTATGGTAGAGATCCTTGTCTGATTGAAATTGTACTTCTAAAAAGTAGATCGGGTTATCTGTATTTTGGTTAGGTAAGAAAACTCCATCTATTCTCAAGGCTGTTTGTTTGACTTCAACTGATGAAAATTGATAAAGTTCGGCTAGTTGGTGAGAGTTACCAATCAGTTAAAAAAATATGTTGGGTATTTCTTGAAATTGTTTTTATTCAATCTTGAAAAAAGGTGTTGAAAATATCAATAGGTACAGCTAAATAAAGAACTCTATTAGATTCTGTTATTTGCAAAGCAAGACGATGTGGACATAGTGCTATAATTTAGTTTATATTGTACTACAAGTGGTTTTCAGAAAATCGCTAAATATGATTAAAAATAAATATCTTTAATAAAATAATAAAT
>NZ_JADEWA010000231.1:0-8555 GCF_015207865.1 Dolichospermum sp. LEGE 00246 | reverse complement strand
GGGTTAGGGTGGGGTAATTTGAGTAATAAGGGTGATTGGATCACTTGTGTGTACACCGTAGCCTTAATAAGGGGGGTTAGGGGGGATCTCGATAAATTCTGATAATTGCTTGATCCGATAATCAAATTACGGTAAAATTATGAACATTGATTTTATGTATATTATTTATGTCATTCAAAGTAGATATATCTTGGGAGCAAATTCAAGAATTTGTGGATGAAATTGTCTGGAAATATACTGATAAACATCTAAGCGATGTGGAAGTACAGGTACTCAAAGGAAGTTGGGAAGGGAAAAGGTATGAAGATATTGCTACAGAACTACATTTAACTACTACATATATTCAAAATGATGTTGGTGCTAAATTATGGAAAAAGCTCACAGATATTATTGGAGAACCAGTAAGTAAAAGTAATTTTCGTCAAGCACTGTATCGGGAAAGAGAAAAACTAAAAACACCACTCTTCACTATGGCAATTGCACCTGCTATCTTTAATGCACCTGCACAAGCTGAAACAAAAACTTTTAATAGACCACGTACTCGCAGTGTTGATTTAGACTGGTGTTTGACTTGGGATGCTAATTGTGGTGAACCAGCAGCTAAAGCTTTTTGTTGATCTAAAGGCTTTAAACTAGCTACAGATTATGACAAGAATAGTAGAAAAGTCACAAGACCAATACGTGATAATTTTTGTAAAATAGGAGTTAACAGTGATCATTATGATGGTTTTAGCTTCATAGAATGCTCGAATACTGATGATAATTAGAAAAAACCTAGCTTAAATATCTGTGATCGCATTTCGATAACCTGATTATTGTGTGCGATCGCATTTTCACCAAAATAACAGCAAAAATGGCTGGATCAACAGTAACCCTAACTAAAAATAAATAAACCTTAAGCGATCGCACCCTATCCCCCACATCAAGCTATGATCGAATAGAGTACCAAAAATCTGTTGCCAATAAATTCTCAGCATCTACCATGACGACTTCCACACCAGAACCCAATCAACCAAACCCATCCCTTACTGATACAAATCTGGTAGAAGACCGCAGTAAGCTGAGTAAGATGTATCAGCATTATGTAGAAGTAAAAGATAAATATCCTCATGCGTTGCTGCTGTACAGAGTTGGTGATTTTTTTGAAACTTTTTTTCAAGACGCTGTAACCGTCTCCAGGGAATTAGAATTAGTTTTAACCAGTAAACATGGTGGTGAAGTCGGTCGTGTTGCCATGACAGGTGTACCTCATCACGCTTGGGAGCGCTACACAACCCAACTAGTAGAAAAAGGTTATGCTGTAGTAATTTGCGACCAAGTGGAAGACTCTGCGGACGCGATTGGTTTGGTCAAGCGAGAAGTAACGCGTATCATCACTCCAGGGACATTATTAGAAGAGGGGATGCTCAAAGCCAGTCGGAATAACTACATATCGGCTGTGGTAATTGCTGTCAATCATTGGGGTTTAGCCTACGCAGATATATCAACAGGGGAATTTCTCACATCTCAAGGTAGTGATTTAGAACACCTAACTCAAGAGTTAATGCGGTTGCAACCTTCAGAAGTCCTGTTTCCCACCAACGCCCCCGATTTAGGTAGTTTACTGCGTCCTGGGGAAACCTCCCCATCTCTTCCCCAATGTTTACCACCATCATTTTGCTATAGTTTGCGATCGCAAGTTCCCTTTTCCCAAGCCGAAGCTAGAAGTAAATTATTGCAGAAATTCAAAGTGCGATCGCTCGAAGGTTTGGGCTGTGAACATCTTCCCCTTGCAGTTCGCGCCGCAGGAGGTCTTTTAGACTACATCGAAGACACACAGAAAGCCCATCCTGTCTCCCTGCAATTATTACGCACCTATACCCTCACTGATTATTTAATCGTCGATCATCAAACCCGTCGTAACCTAGAAATTACCCAAACCGTCCGCGATGGTACATTTCACGGTTCTCTATTATGGGCTTTAGATAGAACTAGCACCGCAATGGGTAGCCGAGCTTTAAGAAGATGGTTGTTACAACCGCTACTGGAGATTAAAGGGATTAAATCCCGCCAAGATACCATCCAAGAATTAGTAGAAAATACGCCCTTACGTCAAGACCTGCGGCAGTTATTAAGACAAATTTATGATTTAGAACGGTTAACAGTCAGAGCCGCATCTGGTAGAGCCAATGCCAGGGATTTAGTCGCCTTAGCTGATTCTTTCTCCCGTTTACCCGAATTATCTCGCTTAGTTGCGGATGCCCGTTCCCCGTTCTTAAAAGCTTTGCAAAAAGTCCCACCCATCCTCGAAGAACTAGCAGAAAAATTACACGCTCACATCGTAGAATCACCACCGACTCATCTCAAAGAAGGTGGTTTAATTCGGGCGGGGATGAATCCGTTGTTGGATGAAAGAAAAGCCACTGTAGAAAGTGATCAACAATGGATTGCCAACTTAGAAGTTGATGAAAGAGCCAGAACAGGAATCCCCACTTTGAAGGTAGGATTTAATAAAACCTTTGGCTATTATATCAGTATTTCCCGCAGTAAATCCGACCAAGTTCCCGATAATTACATTCGTAGACAAACTTTAACAAATGAGGAACGTTACATCACTCCTGATTTAAAAGAACGAGAAGCACGCATCCTCACAGCGCGAGATGATTTAAATCAGTTGGAATATCAGATTTTTGAAGCATTACGCAATGAAGTGGGTTCTCAAGATGAAATCATTCGGAATATTGCCCGTGCAGTAGCCGCGTCGGATGTATTATGTGGTTTGGCAGAATTAGCTGTCCATCAAGGTTACTGTCGTCCTGAGATGGTTACAGGTCGGGAAATTGACGTAATTGATGGTCGTCACCCAGTGGTAGAACAGTCTTTACCCGCTGGTTTTTTTGTCCCTAATTCGACTTGCTTAGGGGGGAAGGAAATGAACCACGAAGGAGCGAAGGAAGCGAAGGAAGAGGAAAAGAAGAATTTATCTTCCCCTGATTTGGTGATTTTGACGGGTCCAAATGCGAGTGGTAAGAGTTGTTATTTGCGTCAAGTTGGTCTAATTCAGTTAATGGCGCAGGTGGGTAGTTTTGTGCCGGCGCGGTCTGCTAAATTGGGAGTGTGCGATCGCATTTTTACCCGTGTTGGTGCTGTAGATGATTTAGCCACAGGTCAATCTACCTTTATGGTGGAAATGAATGAAACTGCCAATATTCTAAATCATGCAACTTTGAAATCTTTGGTTTTGTTAGATGAAATTGGTCGGGGGACAGCAACTTTTGATGGTTTATCAATTGCTTGGGCTGTAGCAGAATATTTAGCAGTTGAGATTAAATCGCGGACGATTTTTGCTACCCACTATCATGAGTTAAATGAATTAGCTACAATTGTTTCCAATGTCGCAAATTATCAAGTTACAGTTAAAGAATTACCAGACCAAATCATCTTTTTACATCAAGTTCAACCCGGTGGTGCTGATAAGTCTTACGGAATAGAAGCCGGAAGATTAGCAGGTTTACCGACAGTGGTAATTCAACGGGCAAAACAGGTGATGGGACAAATCGAAAAACACAGTAAAATAGCCATGGGATTGCGTGAAGGACTTTAATATGAGGCTTCTTCGTCTAATGAAGTACAAAATTATCTGCGTTCATCTGTGTTTATCCTCTTCCATCTGCGGTTAATTCTTTCTTCATTGACTTATAGAAAAATTATCATTCCCAATCTTGAAGAGTATCACACAGAAAATTATCAGCAATTATATCATCAAATAAATAGGGGCAATTTTCAGGAAAAGTTCTTAATGGTAAATTAGTTTCTCGTAAGGCTAAATCAACTCCTGTTTCAAAAGCATCTAACATAGCTTCTGTTATCCGAGATTTTAAACTAGGGTTTTGTCTAAGATGTCTTTGAATAGCACGACGTTGTTCTCTAATTGTGAGAAACCAACTGCGAGAACGTTGTTCAGGTTGATATTCCCATTTCAATAAATGACCAATTAACACACCCAAACGACTTATCAATTCTCGATATTCATGTCTTCCCAAAGATTGAATTTCCTCTTGCAAATTTTGCCAGTCTAATTCTACAACTAGCTTTTGTTCTAAAGCTTTTGCTTGTTGTTGTGTCCAAGCATAGAAGTCTTGATTATACAAAGAAAAGTTATCCATATTCAGCGAATTTCATTTTCATTGTTAATGATATTTTAATCATATAACTTACAAAATAAGTCAGGAGTCAGAAATTTTTCAAAAAAGGATTGATTAGAATGTACTCACTTTTTCATTAATGCGACGCAATATATTAGCACCAAGAATGTAAGCATATAGACTAGCTGGCTGGAATGCGAAATTCACTCCTTTATACAGAAAGTTTTCATCTGTAATAGTTCGACTCGTTATCATAATTGGATGAGATATAGTTGGATTTTTCTTGACAAATTCTACACAGTTATCAAGTTCGGAATTTGACCTGTAGGGACGGTCACTCCACTTGACTTCAACAGCCCAAGAAGGTGACTGACTTGAGGGCTTTAAATGGACAATATCAATTTCTCCTGAATTCCAGCGTGCATAATAAAGCTCAATAGTCATATTGTGTTGCCACTGACTAAAAATAGCAGTTTCAGTCATCGCTCCCATAGCCTCAGAATCCGCATTAAGTTGTCCAAATAGCGCCGCTCGCATGGACGGATTGGTTAAATAAACCTTGAAACACACAGCCCGTTTAAATCTCTTTGCATTTTGGTCAATTCTCTCAACACGCCGAATTAAGAACGCAGCTTCAAGATATTCGAGATAACGCTTAATAGTGTTCTTGGCGACACCAGAAAATTGAGACAATCCCTCTAAATTTACTTCATTACCAGAGTTGTAAGCCAAGGTAGTAAAAAGTCTGTTTAATTCTTGAATATCACTGATACCGTAAAGACTAGGCAGATCGCGCAGTAGCACTTTATCAATAATATCACTTTTAATATACTGTCCAGGATCTTGCCGAATCGTCTCGGAAAAAACTGCTTCTGGGTATCCCCCAAAATTCAGGTAGTTAACAAACTCCTCATTAAGTGTCTCGATATTGGAGGTAGAATATTCGTACGAATAAACAGGGTTTTTATTTGGTGTAGCGGTTATAAGTTCCGTTTCTCGACCAATGAACATCAAGTATTCAGTAAAAGTTAGAGGTGGGAGAATATAATCACTGAATCGTCCAGCACCAGATTCAGCACTTTTTAATCGCAGTGCAGCAGCGGCAGATCCAGTAGCAACAAAACGGTATTCAGCAAAGGAGTCAACAAGGGATTTCAGGTGTATTTCCCAATTACGCAAGTATTGAATTTCATCGAAGAATATAAATAGCTTGGCATCACGTTTGTGATTGAATAATTCTTGAAAGTAACTAAGTATTTTTTCTAGGGGAAGTCCTGTATAAATCGGGGTTTCCAGAGAGAGATATAAAATATTTTTCTCATCAATACCAGAGTTTAAGAGTTCGCGGACACTGTGATAAACCATCACAGTCTTACCGACGCGCCTGGGTCCCATCAAAACGACTGCACGACGAACGCTTACATCTAAGATTTTCTGATGAAAAGCCTCAAAATACTTTCGCCGAAGCGTATTCTCAAAAGCAATCTTCCCCTTCTTCCCTTGTTCCCACCAGGGGTTATCAAATTGAAGACGGGATATAATATCCTTCTTTGCAATTTCCAGCATGGAGAGATATAAGATTAGTAGATTAATCTTATTTTAGATAAAAATAGCATTAAGGTCAATGGATTAATCTTAATATCTTAATTTTCATCTGCAAAACTCTAATCATCATCTGGTTCAAATTGTGCCACTGTGACAGCATTAAACGCAAAAGATAACACTAAAGGAATCGGACATTTCCACAAAAAAGTATAAATCACTGCTAAAATAGTGGTGGATATGGCAGCAAAAGCCCAGTAAATTTCCTGATTGGTTAAGCCGTTTTCTTCTTTAATTACTCTTAACACATTCATGGGAATTGGTTCTGGCATCACTCCCCCCGGAGGAAACGCCCAATAATTACCACGTCTCTCGACAAATAAATCTGTCCAGCCATTTTCTAAGCACCACGCTTCAATCCATTGAATAGAGTAATGATTTATCATATAAATACCAATTTTGTATTATTGATGTATGCTGTTCGTCAATTTTAATAACTTCAAGATTCTTAGTCAGATATAGCAGCAGTCAACAGTAAAAGACTTCTACTGGATAATTTTTCCCATAAACTTTTTACCTTATTTAAGTACATACTCGCTATAACCGTTGCTGATGATATTCAATTTCATGTCAACATTTAAATGGTTATCAAATATTTTTAGGCATCAAAAACCCCGCCCCCACGGCTACCTCTACGATCCATACATTATCAGTTTTTTTCACTACTAGACTTTAAAAGATAAAAAACTTTACTTGTCATCAAATTTAATGAATTATTGTAAATAGTAATTGGAAAAAGGAGTAATTGCCATTAACCCTCATGCAACGCCCGAATTATCAACTGTTAACTATTCATCACTAATTGGGACTCATTAACTATGTTTTGGCAAAAAGGCTTAGGATGGATTTTGGGAATTATGCTTTGGTTCATCCCACAAACAGCATTGGCAGACTGGACACATCCTTTATCATATAGTAATGCAGAGTTGTCAAGACAAGACTTTTCAGGACAAAGTTTACAAGCTGCGGAATTTTCTAACGCTAACTTGGAAATGGCTAACTTTACAGGTGCGGATTTGCGAGGAACAGTTTTCAGTGCTTCAGTCATGACAAAGGCAAATTTGCATGGAGCAGATTTAACCAATGCGATGATGAATGAGGTAAAATTAATAGGTGCTGATTTAAGTAATGCCGTTTTAATCGAAGCTCTTTTACTCCGCACTGTCTTTACAGATGTTAATATCACAGGTGCAGATTTTACAGACGCAATTCTAGATAAAGCGCAAATTAAGGAGCTATGTCAAAAAGCCAGCGGTGTAAATTCTCAAACTGGTGTAGAAACTCGTGAGTCGTTAGGATGTCAATAAAACTTGGGATAATTGGTGGTGGACAACTAGCTTGGATGATGGCAGATGCAGCGCGTAAACTGGGAGTAGAATTAATAGTCCAAACTCCTAGTCAAAATGATCCGGCTGTATCTATTGCCCAAGATAGCATTTTTGCGGCAGTTGATGATGCCGCAGCCACAGAGATTTTAGCTACAAAGTGTGATATCGTTACCTTTGAAAACGAGTTTGTGGATCTTGCTGCTTTATCACTACTAGAAAAACAGGGTGTCTGTTTTCTTCCAACCTTAGCAGCTTTAGCACCTCTGTTAGATAAATATGAACAACGGTGCTATTTACGGGATTTAGGTTTGCCAGTTCCTCAGTTTTTAGCATTATCAGGGGAAAAAGCACTAGAATCTGAGATTGAAAACTTGGGATTTCCGGTGGTTCTCAAAGCGCGAAGACATGGATATGATGGACAAGGAACTTTTATCATTCCCGATTTTCCGACCTTATCAAAAATAGTTAATCAAAGTCGTACCCAGTTTTTAGTCGAAGAATTTGTACCTTTTACCAAAGAACTGGCGATAATTGCAGCCCGTTCTGTAAATGGGGAAATTATCATCTATCCAGCGGTAGAAACTCGCCAAGAAGAACAGGTTTGTCGGTGGGTAATTGCCCCAGCTAAAATTACCCAAGAGCAAAATTTAGAAATTGAAGCGATCGCCCATAAACTATTAACTAGCCTCCAATATGTAGGAGTCTGTGGCATTGAACTATTTCTCACCGCCGCAGGTAAAATTCTAATTAATGAAATAGCACCACGCACCCATAACTCTGGACATTTTTCCCTGGATGCTTGTGAAACTTCCCAATTTGAACTACATCTGAGAGCCGTGTGTGGTTTACCATTAACCAATACTAGATTACGTTGTGCTAGTGCTGTGATGGTTAATCTGCTAGGATATGAAAGCAGCCATTGTGACTACCAGAAACAACGGCAACAACTGGCATCTATTCCCCAGGCTACTGTCCACTGGTACGGCAAAACAGCATCTCGTCCAGGACGTAAACTAGGGCATATCACCGTTCTCCTGGAGCAAGATACTCTGGATGAAGCCAAAGACACCATACACAAAATTGAATCTATCTGGTATCCCCCAGCAAAAATTTGCCAAAATTTTCCCTAAATAAATACACAAACTATTTTTCAAAGCTATAATAGGTTAGTTGCACTACGACGATTGGTGACTGCCATCAAGTTTTTTGATCTATGTCTTTAACAACAAGGGAGCTAAACAATTCTCGTGGCAGTATACCGGGCTTGTACCCGGAAACTTTAAATGAGAACCCTCAGTTCCCACCTGGTTTAACCAGGTCATAAACTTAGGTAAAACGGCGTTGTGGTGAACTAAAAATTTCAGCTTAAACAGTAGAAGCCTCTCACCTACGCTATAGGAAGGTGATGAGATGAATACGCATAAGTGACTTTATTGACCAACAAGCAAAATTGAGTATCGTAAGGAGCAGGGGAAGGGAGGTAGGTGTCTCTTATACACAA
>NZ_JADEWA010000230.1:0-8556 GCF_015207865.1 Dolichospermum sp. LEGE 00246 | reverse complement strand
ATTTTTATAGAAGTTATGTTTATTATCGAAAAAGTATCATCAAAAATTAGGCATTAATCAATCTGAAGATTTGAGTGTTATTGAATTGATAAGATGCTTTTGACATGATACATAAAAATTGAAAATCCTGGTTATTTACTATAAATACAATAAGGAGATTTATGCAAACGAATTTAGAAAACAGAACTGAATCTAATAAGATAGATGATTTACTCAATTTCGCCGAAGATAACTCTGAAAATAATCTTGCTGGTACTGAGAATCCAAATATTATTACTGAATCAGATGTGGAATTAGCAGATAAATTAGAATTAGTAGAAACACAACATTCACTTGTAAATTCTCCCTGGTCACGGGCAATAGTAGTTGGGGGAGGATTTGGAGTAGGATTTATGCTAATTTTTATGCTCCTCAATCCCATGATGAATGGGAAGGTAACGAAGAAAGAACAAACACCAGAAGTTGCTACTACCTCTCCTCCTGAAGAAGAAGTTCCCAAAAAAGATGGTGATATTTATGCCAAATTAGCATTACAGAAACAAGCTGAAGAACTGGAAGCATTCAAAGAACAAAATAGAATTAGACAGGAATCACCAGTTGAAAAACAGGATAAGCAGACAGTTGAAAACCTGCCCAGAACTAAAACTATTCCTAATAAATCTGTCAGCAGAGAAACATCGTCAACAGTCACTAGGGAACAACAACCTAGAAGACCAATGAGAAGGGAAATACCTGTCAGAGAAGCGCCAATAGCACGCTCTTCACCTCCAGTACAAACTGTTGCAACTTCAACGATTTTACCCAAACAACAAACCACCTTTAAAGCTCCTACAAAACCTTCAGATCCATTAGCAGAATTAGCAAATTTACGTTCTCTTGGTTCTGGTGGTCAAATTTATTATGCAGCAGCAATCACGAACGAAAAACAGGAGGTAACAAGCACTCAAACTCGAAATATTAGCACATCTGATTATACTCCCAGGCGTAGGTCTAGTTATAACCGCAATTCTCAACTAGAAACACTAGAAACAGTTACTACTAATAATTCATCATCAGATTTAGATAGCACTGTTGATAATAATAATGGGGGAATTGAAGAACTAAAAGCCAAGTGGACTCCGGTAATTAGTGAGAAGACTTTAACTAAAAGTGACAAGGTAACTAATTTCAGTGATAGCAAGAATTATTATCCAGAAGAAGCAGCTATTATTGAGGGCAGAGAAGAACAGTATTTAAGAGTAGGAGAATACACTACTGGCATATTAGAAACACCCGTCGTTTGGTCGGCAAATGTTAATTCTAATAATTCTCACATTCAAACTAAGTTTGTTGTGAAACTCACCCAACCTTTAATGAGCAATATTGGGGAAGAAGCAATTCCTGCTAATACACTTTTGAGTGCAGAAATTCAAGGAGTTGATTCATCTGGCAGAGTTACTGCTGTTGTTACTGCCATTCTCAAAGATGGGACTGAATATACATTACGACCAGGAACAATTGTCATACAGGGGAAAGGAGGAGAACCTTTAATTGCTAATCAGTATCGGGACAAAGGTAAAGAGATTTTAAGCTTGGATGCAGGACTAGGTTTAATGTCAGGACTGGCCAAGGTGGGGGAGGTGGTTAATCAACCTGATATTGAAAGTAGCATTTCTCAATCTAATGGTGGGTTTAGCAGCATCCAAACCAGTCGCAATGGAAATCGCTCTTTACTAGGTGCATTTGCTCAAGGAGCGTTTGGTACAGTTTCCAAGCAGGTAGAGGAACGCAATCAAAAAGCGATCGCAGAAATTATCAAACGACCAAACATTTGGTTCATCCCCCCAAATACCAAAATCAATGTTCAAGTAAATCGCTCTTTGCGACTTTAAACTACCGATTACACATTGGGTGAAGGTGTCTCCTGGAGGATGAAAATGGACAAGTTTTTCTGGTTATTTCTAGCTGTTACAACGTCTTGCTTGGTCAATATTCCATCTCAGGCACTACCGACACCAAGAACACAATCAACTAATACCAAGAGTTCTGTTCGCATTATCCCTCAAAGTAAGGCCACTGGAACTCAAGCCGAACTACAAACTGTAGAGGTATGGCCGGGACATGGTGTATCCATCTCATTTTATGAGACTGGTGAGGTTATTCAACGAGTGTGGTTAGATGACCCTTCCCGCATCCTCATGGATGTAGATGGTTGCTTGCAAGGCTTGTCTGATAGGTCTAATTGTAAAGACTCAGGAGCCGGTTTAATTCATCTTAGACAAATTAACTCGGTTAGTATTCCTGGAATGCCTACAGCTAAAAACGGCGCACACTTGACGGTAATTACGCAATCTTCAGCAGGAACGCGCCAAGTTTACAACTTTCGGGTGCTAACAAGCAAAGGAACTCCACGCTACAGTACCATCTCTATCACTCCTGATGTCACTCGCAAAGAAGTACCACCCGCAGATTCTATTATTGTCGCCACTATTACTAAGGGATTACAAGTAGCAGCAGAAAAACGCTGGATAACTCCCAGTAATCCTTTATGGCAGAAACTACAACAACTAATTCAAGAGTTACAGTCAGGTAAAAATTTAACCAATGCTGCTGAAAGTCTCAAAGTTTCTCCTCAGCTAATTGAGCGTTTATTGCAATTAGGATCTGAATCAACTCTTCCTAATCTTCCTAATCAAATTCCTAATCAAATTCCTAATCAAAAAGTTAAACCTACAATTCAGAGAAATCAAGATTTTTCAGACGATTCTTCTAGTAATTAATTAGGGTACAAATATGCTGCTAAATCGTCATCATCAAAATAATCAACAACCTGTTGAAAGTACAAAAACTAATCAATTAAATTTCAATTACCATATCAAATATTGGATGTTTTTGGGTTTATGTACAAGTTTATTATTACATGGCTTAATATCCTTTCGCCATCATAATTTACTTGGTTATATTTTAGGAATTCAGCCAGCAACGGCATCTTCTACACCAACATTGAACACTATCCCTAGCAAATACATCAACAATGCACCAGTTCCTGATTGGGAGAGTATTACATTTAAATCTTTTGTTTTCTCTAGTCCTGGTAGTGTTGAACTTCCCAATGTTGAATTTCCTGGATATAAATCAATCAGAAGTTGGCAAGCGGGACAAAGTTTAGATGAAGTGATGGAATTGGGAGATTTTGAAAATGTATTTAATTTAGAAAATTTTAGTTTACAAACAATTAGTCAACTGAGTGGTATTTCTCTGGCAAATACTAAATTATCGGATTTTGATACTATTAAATGGCAAACCGTCCCTGAATTAACTAAAGCTATCCCTAATTTAGTTAATGAATATGTAGAAAATGTACCACCTATTCAAGATTTGATTAAAAAGATATTGGGTGTTACGAATATTAATGGACAAACCATAGGAGAAATTATCAATAATTTACCACAGATAAAAGATATAGAGTTAGGAGAAATTAATTTATCTGATTATAATCTGACCTCTATTCCTGGAATAGAAAAAACTGCTCTTAAACAATTTAGTAATTGGCAGAATACTAGCATATCAAAAATCCCTGGACTAAATCAGGTAACATTCACTAATTTTCCCAATGCACCTGTACCCCAAGGAAGTATTGTTGGTAAATTAGATTTGCCATTAAAGGAAGTAGAATCAAACCGACAACGTTCAATAAGTGGTAGTGACCAAGTTGGGTTTAATATTCCATGTACTAACAACTGCGCTCACATAGAATTATCAGGTGTAAGTGGAATCACAGGTAGTCAATGGATGAGTGGTAAGTTTCAACAAGTAAAGGGTAGTTTTGGGATATTAGGCAATCTTAATGGTGGAAAAGAACCAACCGGAAGGCATCCTTTTGGTAAGGGTTTTAAACAAGCTGTATGGGATATTAATGAAGGTGATGGAACTGCATCAACTGCTATTTTCTTCCGCATTTGTCGGAGAGGTGGTTGGTTTGATTTAGGCTGTTCACCTTATTTTATTGGACCGTTTCCTTTTTTTATATATCAAGAAAAATCACCTATATTTCTTGGCACTCCTTTAACAATTCCCTAGATAATTTAATGTTTTTTGAAGTCGCATTTTAGTGGAGATAGAATGTTATGATTTCTGAAAAAATCGGGTACACCTGAATTTTCCATAATCCTCTTACCTGCCTAAAAAAACTATCAGCAATCAAATCGTATTCCTATATATGTTTTAAAATATTCATCTACAACAACTTTCAAATTTTCAAACAACACTCTTGCGCTCTTCTCTGCGCCTCCGCGTCTGGAGCGTGAGATAAAGAAAATATAGTTATCTACTTGAAAAGCCTGTAATACAAAATATCCCAATCTTAAGTCTATATCAATCATTTTGAAATTTATCTAATCACCATGAGTACAAACAACTTTATTTCCGAACTTCAAAATCCCCAAGCACCAATTGGTAAATACACTCATTACCTTTTTTCTGCTAATGGGTTAATGCTGACAGGATTATTGCTAGGATTTCTATTACTACAAATGTTATCTGGAAATAAAAAAGGCAGGTTAGCTACCAGTTATTTTGGCGGAAGTAAGGAGACAGCTAAAGCGAAAAAGAAAGCTATCAAACAAATTGCTAATCCTCAATGTGATAGTGCCACTCTCTATGTTGGTAGACACAAATTTACAGGTCGAAAAACTCAAGATAAAGAACCGGGAAGTCCCATACCGTTATACATACCAGATGTACAAAGAGGAACGGCAGTAATTGGCGCTCCTGGTAGCGGTAAGTCTTTTTCTGCTATTAACCCGATGATTTATAGCGCCATTGACCAAGGTTTTCCGATTGTTTTATATGACTTTAAATACCCAACTCAAGCTAAAGTTGCCAGTTATGCCAAAAAGATGGGTTATCAAGTTCATATTTTCGCTCCTGGTTTCCCTGAAAGTGAGGTGTGTAATCCCCTTGATTTTCTCCGAGATTCTACGGACGCGGAAACGGCAAGGCAGTTAGCAACTGTGATCAACAAAAACTTCAAAATGATGGCTGCTAGTAATGAGGATGCTTTTTTTGGACCTGCTGGTGATCAGTTGACGGAAGCTATCCTGATGCTGACCAAACAAACTCAGTATCCAGATATTATGACGGCGGCGGCTATTTTGAGTAGCGATCGCATGGTAGAACGGTTAATGGCTGCTAACCTCAATCCCTGGATTAAGATTGCTTTTGGTCAGTTGTTTAGTTCTGCTGGTTCTGAGAAAACGATTGCTGGTATCGCCGGTACTGCCAGTTTGATGTTTACCCGGTTTATGAAAAAGAATACTTTGGGGTGTTTTGTTGGTAAGACGACTCTACCTCTGGAAATCAAGGGTAAACAAATGATTATTTTTGGGTTGGATAGGGAACGACGGGATGCGGTGGGTCCACTATTATGCAGTATTTTACACATGACGGTTGCTAGAGCGATCGCCAAAAAACGGCAAGACCCATTAGTTGTTGTCCTCGATGAAGTGCCTTCTTTATACCTACCAGACCTGTTTAGATGGCTGAATGAATCTCGCAGTGAGGGTTTTTGCGGCATTCTGGGATGGCAGAACATGGGACAGTTAGAAAAATACTATGGTAAGGAAGTTGCCAAAACCATGCTGGGTGCTTGCGGTACGAAGTTCATTTTTAATCCGGGTGAGGAAGAATCAGCGCGGTTGTTTAGTGCTTACCTGGGAGACGAGGAAATTAAATATAAGCAGAAATCAAAAAGCACTGGGGGAGGTAAAAGCAGTACCTCAATCTCTGAACAGGATAAAACACGGAAGTTATTTGAACCTGCACAGTTTTTGAAGTTGCCACCGGGGAAGTGTATATTTATTAACCCGGCTTACTGTAATCAAAATGAAGCTTCTGTTCCTTTATTAAAAACAATTAAAATACCGAAAGTTTTAATTAATATTGAGCAAGAAAATGACTCTAGGTGGACAAGTTTGATTGCTCAATTGACTGAGAAAAGCACTCAACAACGTCCTACTCAAGAGGATTTAGATAAACGGGTAGGAGAGGTAAATAAATTATTTCCTATTCCTCAGCAACCTGTACAAGCTGGTGCTGTACCATTACCTATTGATGCTTATAAAGGATTTTTCTAATTATCAATGTTAAGGGTATTTCTATATGCTGAATCAGCAACTGAAGTTATTAAATGAATCCTATCAATCCTTAAATCCTGATTTAAAATGGATATATTAATATGTTTGATGAAAGAGTAACACAATTAGCAACTGCTTATCAAAAAACTGTTGACCATATAATTGATGAGCTTCAAATTACTGCCTCAATATTAGCAGAATTAGTCCAGGCTTTAATAGATAAAGTCAGAGAAAAACTTAAACAAGAACAAGAAAAGTTATTTGAGATTGAAGTACAAGTTGGTAGTGAGAAATATCGGCTTGTTCCAGATGAGGAATTTCCTGGTGCTTGGAAATGGGAAGCTGCCGAAATGTCTGATGTCCAAGTGCAGAATATCGCCAAGCAATTAATGTTAACAGCAGCAGATAATTCTCAAGACATCACAGATATTGTTCTAGCTAATAATAATTCTTCTTTAGCTATCATTGCCACTATTGAATCAGGTGATAAATTAACTGTTTATCAGCAAGATAATCAAGGTAAGTGTCGTCATAACTGGGTGACGGAAAATTTAGACACCGAGGAAATTATCGCTGTAGTCTATGAACCTATAATTCGTTATTTACCTCCTAGTCAAAATACCCCAAATAATACAAGAGAGATAAAGGAAGATTTAACAAAAATTGTTGATGAACTGCTAGGTCAACTTTTTGGAAGTCAAGATATTGAGAGTGAAGTTGTTGATAATTATACAGAATCTGAATCTCCAACAGTAGCAGTAAATTCTGGAGAAAACATTGAATTAGAAAATGAATTTACACCTATTTTAGATTTATCATTTGAAGAGGAAACTTTCGTCTTTTGGGATGAAGATACTCCATTACCAGAACCACCAGTAGATGATTCACCAGAATGGGATGATGCCAGGGATATATCTATGGCTGAAACGACATATTTAGAAGAAGAAAATCAGCATAATTTTACTGATAAGCAAGTTTCGACGAATGAAATAAGAACTGAAGAAACAGTCACAGAGACAATACCTGAAGTTCATGCTTTTAGGGAAGAAAAGTCAGCTAGATTTTTTGAAACAACAGAGGAAGAAACTGAAACACAAAAAAGAAAAGTTGCTTTTACACCAAACTATAATGGTGTGGTTTCATCTCCAACAGTAACTTCTCAAAATCAGAAGTGGATACGGGAAGTAGAAGTTCCTATTAAGAAGGATGTTGCACCCATTTGGCAAAAGGTTATAGGTTTAAACTGGCTGAAAATGCGGCATAATCTCAAAGTTGAAAATGCCAAAATTGCTCAACCAGCAGTTGAACTTCTCAAGGCTTATGGGGAGACGTTAGCAGATGGTTCTAGACTTTATAGAAGTGATGCTTTTGTAATTAGAAAAGAAGGTGAAAGATATAGTATCCATCATCGCCGTGATGAATTATCTAATTTTTCTCATTCTTTGATGGAATTTACTGTCAATTCTCGTCAGGATATAAAAATTAAAGTTCCTCCTACACAAATGTTAGCAGTAGAAAGACAAGAGTTTTTGATGGTAGCTGAGAAGATTTCGGGTGAGAAGAAATTACCACAGCTACAAAATGCAGATATCAGAGATATTGCTAACCAACTAGGTTCTTTGGCACCTGCTGGGACTTTTGCAACGTTGGAAAGTTTTAGAAAGACTGAGGTTTTGGGTTTACTCAATTCTGCTTTACAACAAGCTAAGACTGATAATTTAACTATAGGAGAATACACGATTTCTAGATCCAGGGATTTAGAAGCTGGGGTGGCACAGTTACAGCTACATAAAACTAATCATCAGGGTGAAGAAGAAATGGTATCTTTCACTCTTCATAAAACAGCAGAAGGTATTATTAAGCAGGTCGACTATCTTAATATTAGCGATTGGGATTTAACACAGTTGAAGTTTATATCCCGCAATGCTCATTTATTTGATTTGGAGAAGTATGGTTTAGTTGATAAAGCAAGGGATGGTAGCAAGGAGGTTAAGAATATAGCTGATATACCAATTCCTCTACATCCTGCACTTAAAAAGGTATGGCAGCAAGTGGAAAGGGATAATTTTAATATGGATTCTTCTCTGATTAATGCAGAAGAGGTTAAAACGGGTATTCGAGACAAATTTAAAAAATCTCAGGAGATGCTTTCTGTGGGTGAACAGAGGGAATTGTATTTTCAACTATTGGTTTTACAGAATTTAAAGCATGATGATTTGCAAAATCAAATGTCACCTTTGAAAGAGATAACTAATGACTTGGAACAGTGGCGTAAGGAAACAGTTTCAAATCAATATACGCCAAAAATAAATATATTTAGGGAGGATATGGATACTACAATGACATCCAATAAATCTAGATGTGTTTCTGAATGGGGTAATGAATTGTCACGATAGATAGTAATAGAAGGGTAAAAACTAATTTTAAAAGTATTTTTTTCTAC
>NZ_JADEWA010000229.1:0-8558 GCF_015207865.1 Dolichospermum sp. LEGE 00246 | reverse complement strand
CAAGTGGGGATTTTTTTATGGGTATTTTTCATAAATTTCTTCTCAAATAGACTTGCAATTTTTATCTAGTTATGCCACACTAAATTAAAGCTACGGTATTCCTACCGATTTATAGTGGATTATAACTGGGAAACACAGATTGGCACAACAAGCAGACTGGTAGTAATGCCAGATGCTTGTTTACTAAAGCTTTCTGTCCAGAGAGATTCAAGTAAATAAAAACGAGTAATTTCTGTCAATCTTAAAATTTCCTCAAGCCGGAAAATAAATATATTAATTTACTCATGATTTCGGCTTAGAAAAATTATCCACAAGCATTGTCTATTTTTATTTGACAGATTTACTCTAAATAACCAATCAAACATCCACAATTAAGAGGTTTTGATCATGACTAATCAAGTAAAAGGAATGCAATTAAACCTTGAAGGACTGCAAAAGTCTTTTGGAAATAAAACTGTTTTACAAGGAATTGATTTAGAAATTCAGCCAGGAGAATTCGTAGCTATTGTTGGTCGCAGTGGCTGTGGTAAAAGTACAATGTTGCGTCTAGTTGCGGGGTTAGATGCTCCCAGTGGCGGCGATGTTTTGTTAAATGGCAAATATTCTGATAAACCCATTAATCCCGCTATCCGCATGATGTTTCAAGATGCTCGTTTGTTACCTTGGCAGCGAGTATTGGCAAATGTAGAGTTAGGTTTAATAGGTGCTAATTCCAAAGCTTATGCCAAACAAACGGCTTTACAAGTGCTGCGTGAAGTAGGATTAGAAGACCGCGCTCAAGAATGGCCTTCTGTGCTTTCTGGTGGACAACGACAACGGGTAGCTTTAGCAAGAGCCTTAGCCAGTAAACCCTCTCTATTACTACTAGATGAACCTTTGGGGGCGTTGGATGCCCTAACTAGAATTGAAATGCAACAATTATTAGAACGTTTGTGGCAAGAACAAGGATTTACCTCACTGTTAATTACCCATGATGTAGAAGAAGCAGTGGTATTAGCAGACAGAGTAATTTTGATTGAAAATGGTCAAATTAGTATGAATGTAAAAATTGATCTTCCCCGTCCACGCGCTAGAGGAGACGCAAAGTTTGCCAAGACTGTAGAGATAATTTTAGACAGAGTTATGGGTAAACAAGAATCACTACAAACTGGATTTTCATCTTCTTATTTATTGAGTTCTGTGTCTGCCTAAATGTCATTACTAGAAACTGTTTGGAGCAAAAATTATGACTATCGCCATAGAAAGTCTACAAAAAGTCAAATTCGCACAGATAGGCGTTCAATTAGTCAACCTGTGGTGTTGTCTAGGCTATCCTTAGATTTAGATAAACACCGCAGTTCATACCCAGAAATTTTCCAGATGCTTCTGAGGTTATTTAGAGTTAGTAGGTGATATTGGTGAAAATAGAGAAAGCCAATTTTTCTCAACTTCTCTTTTCTAATCTTAGGGTTTAAACAATCTTGGTATTTGACTTATAACTGATATTCTCTACATAGCTTACCAAGCATTACTGTCAGTTATTTTTAGGTTTCCTCATGCCTTGTTGAGGTAGATTATTTTTTCTACCTCACTTTCTTAAATATTTAACAAAAATAAAAAATTTTCATAAAAAAGGGGTATTCAACCATGCTGAATTGGGAAAATAAATTTCAATCCTGGAAAAACAAACGGATTACTCGTCGTTCTGCTTTATCCGCTTTTAGCTCTAGTTTAGTCCTATCTGCTGCGTTATTCACTTGGAATACACCCCAAAATAGCGCTCAACAGCAAGCAATTTCATCTACTGGCAGTACAACTAACACAAATAGTAAACTAATTGCCAGTAATGACAAAAAAGTAGTCCGAATAGTTCGGTCTAAACAGCTTACAGCCTTAGCAGTTTTAGAAAAAAAAGGCACTTTAGAAAAACGATTAGGAGCTTTAGGTTATAAAGTTGAATGGCCTGAATTTGCTGCTGGACCACAACAGTTAGAAGCTTTAAATGCAAATGGACTTGATATTGCGTCTACAGCCGAATCACCTCCAGTTTTTTCTCAAGCAGCCGGAGTTCCTCTCGTATATTTAGCAGCTAACTCCTCTGATGGTAGAGCAATTTCACTTCTAGTTCCCCCCAATTCACCTGTTAAAAGGTTTAAGGATTTGAAAGGCAAAAAAGTTGCTTTCCAAAAAGCATCTATTGGACATTACCTCACAGTTAGAGCAGCGGAAAAAGAAGGTTTAAAACTCACTGACGTAACTTCAGTTTTTTTAGCACCTCCAGATGCTAATGCCGCCTTTAGCCAAGGTAAAGTAGATGCCTGGTTTATTTGGGAGCCATTTGTCACCAGAAATGTCCAAAACAAAGTGGGTCGGGTCTTATTAGATGGTGGTAAAGGTTTAAGAGATACTAATAACTTTTATTCCACCAATCGCAAATTCTATCAAGAAAATCCTCAAGTAATTAAAATTTTTCTAGAGGAATTACAAAAAGCACAAGTTTGGTCTAAAACCCATCCCAAAGAAATTGCTCAGTTACTAACTGGTGCAACTCAGCTTGATGCCCCAACTTTAGAAAAAATGCACGACAAATATGATTTTGCATTAGTACCAATTAATGCAAAAGTGATCAAAAAACAACAAGAAGTTGCAGATAAATGGTATAGTCTGGGGCTTATACCTAAAAAAGTAAATGTTAGAGATGGGTTTTTAACTCCTCAACAATATGCTGCAATTACTCCCAAGGAAGTGCTTGCTAAAAAATAGCAATTTATAATAGTTTTATTTCTCTTTATTTTCGGGAGAAAGTAAAAAGAAGTAAAACTTAGAGGATGTTTGAAAAGTTTTTAATGTATAAATTGACCCCTCTTGTAAACCTCTCCCCTGCAAGGAGAGAGGCTTTGAAAACCCCCTTCCCTACAAAAGTAGCAGTTTATAATAGTTTTACTTCTGTTTATTTTTGGGAGAAAGTAAAAAGAAGTAAAACTTAGAGGATGTTTGAAAAGTTTTTAATGTATAAATTGACCCTCTTGTAAACCTCTCCCCTGCAAGGAGAGAGGCTTTGAAAACCCCCTTCCCTTGTAGGGAAGGGGGCAGGGGGTTAGGTTTTTGGAAATTATCGGTTTCATCTAATACTTTATGGCTAACGCCACGCTATGCCTTCGGCACACTTCGTGAACGCTATCAAACAACCGCTTAAATTGATTCTTGACAAAACTATAGAATTTGAATGAATTTTACTTTTAACTATGCCGACACTTACTTTAACTAATTTGCAAATTACTCCTCTTGACGCTCCACTAGGAGCAGTTGTAACTGGATTAGATGGTACAAAATCTCTCGCTCCTGAAGCAATTTTACAACTTAAACAAGCACTTAGAGATTATCATATTCTCATCTTCAAAAATCAACATCTTAATGATGAGCAATTTTTGAACTTTAGTTTTAATTTTGGTTCATTATTTGTCCCACCAGATAATATTCCAGTTCTTGCTTCTCAACCAGGAGTAACACCAGTTATAATCCCTGTTTCTAATGTTGATGGTGGCTACACAGGTACAGGTGAATTAGCTTTTCATTCTGATCATAAATGGACACCCTATCCTTCTAGTGGTTCTCTACTTTATGCTTTAGAAGTACCATCTGAAGGTGGAGATACTTCTTGGTTAAATCTCAATTTAGCTTATGAAACTTTGGATGAATCAACCAAACAACAAATTGCAGATTTGCAGTTGATTACTTATAATCCATTTTTAAATAAGCCAGGAGAACCTCGCCGAAAGTATCGTGAGGATAAGAATATTACTCTCATTAGTCCTGTCTTTCCCCACCCATTGGTGAGAACTCATCCAGAGAGTGGTAAAAAGATTTTGTATTTAGATTACACCACAGAAGTTGAAGTTGTTGGTTTAGAACCCCAAGAGGGTAAGGAATTAATTGAACAGTTGAGAAATCATCTGCATCAACCTCAATTTTATTATCAACATAAATGGTCTGTAGGCGATATTGTCTACTGGGATAATCAATCTACATTACATTATCGTCAAGCTTTTGATCCTCATCAACGTCGGGTCATGAAACGCATTAGTTTAGCGGGTAGTCGCCCATTTTAGGTTCTGGAATAAAACGATTTGAATTGAAATTAAGTGAGGAGACATAATTATGAACTTTAATCTACAACGCCGCAGAGTTTTACAGAAATTTATTCAATATTCAGCATTAGCTTTGGTTTTTCTTTCTACTCCCATTGCTAGTAATATAGTCGAAGCCCAAAATACAACTAATAAAGCAGGAATTAAAACAAAAGTAGTCCGACTTGCTTATCAAACTTCTGGAGATATTGTGAAAATTAAAGGAGTGGTAGATAAGCGTCTTGAGCCTTTAGGTATCAAGGTAGAATGGTCTCCATTTCCTGCTGGTCCACAACTAATGGAAGCGATGAATGCAAATAGGGTTGATATTGGTTCTGTAGGAGAAACACCACCAATTTTTGCTCAAGCTGCTGGCGCTCAACTTGTCTATATTGCTGGACGTAAACCTAGTAGTGGTGAAGGTAGTGCTATTGTTGTCCAGCCAGATTCTCCTATTAAGACAGTTAAGGATCTTAAAGGTAAGAAAGTTGTTTTTCAAAAGGGTTCAGCATCACATTATTTACTACTAAGAGCCTTGGCTGAAGCAGGTTTAAAATATAGCGATATTCAAGCAGTTAGTTTAACTCCAGCAGAAGCTCGTGATGCTTTTATTCAAAAGAAAATTGATGCTTGGGTTGCTTGGGACCCCTTTATTGCGGTTGTTCAAAAGAATGCTAATGCTCGTGTTTTGAGAAATGCTTCCAGAATTGCTACTCAAGGTGGATTTTATATGGCTAGACGGAGTTTTGCTGTGGAAAATCCAGAAGTTGTGCGGATAGTTTTAGAAGAGGTAGATAAATTAGGAGAATGGGCAGAATCTAATCCTGACGAGGTTGTGAAAATTCTTGCACCTGAACTAAAACTTGATCCTGCACTTTTAGCTGTGGTAGTTCGGAGACGGACATTCCGTATACGCCCAATTAACTCATCTCTTGTTGCTGAACAACAAAGGATTGCAGATTTGTTTTATAAGGAAGGGGTTATTCCTAAACAAGTTGCCATTAAAGAGTCGGTTTTAAGTTCTCAACAGTATGCAGCTATTACACCCCAAAGAATTAGTAAGAAATAACCTGTAGTTATTCTGATTTTTACTTTGGCGGCTAAACCCCGCCCTTAGAGGATGTTTGAAAAGTCGTATCCCGTAATTTTCATCACATTGTTACCCCCCTTTCCCCCTTGTAAAGGGGGGTAACAATAAAAATCCACTTCCCTCCCCTTTACAAGGGGAGGGTTAGGGAGGGGTAAAAAATATTTGATACATCAACCATAACTTTTCAAACACCCTCTTAGAGGATGTTTGAAAAGTATCAGAATTAATCGAGATCCCCCCAACCCCCCTTTGTAAGCTTTGTAAGGGGGGCTAAATTCCTCAAAGTTCCCCTTTTCAAGGGGGATTTAGGGGGATCTGCGGGTGTCAGATCCCACACGAAAAAGTTTTCAAACAACCTCTTAATCATCCTGATCACCGGTTAATAATTATGAAACTTTCTTCTCCTGGTTTTTCATCAAAGTATACAATGAGAAAAAATAAGTTCCATTTGAAGTTTATCAAAAATCCCTATTTTCAATCATTCATACCTTGGGTTGTACCCATAACAATAATTATATTCTGGCAATTCTTGTCTTCTGTTGGGGTTATTCCCATTAGAATATTACCAGCACCTTTAGCAGTTGTTAGTGCTGCTATTAAATTAACTCAGACAGGTGAACTTTTCAGAAATATTGGTATTAGTGCCATAAGAGCAATATCTGGGTTTTTAGTGGGAGGAAGTATTGGTTTTAGCTTAGGTTTACTTAATGGTGTTTCTCCGATTGCGGAAAAGTTACTAGATACATCACTGCAAATGCTGCGGAATATTCCTAACTTAGCATTAATTCCATTGGTAATTTTATGGTTTGGCATTGGTGATGAGGCGAGATTATTCCTGGTATCTTTAGGTGTAATGTTTCCTATTTATTTAAACACTTTTCATGGGATTCGCAGTGTTGATCACGGATTGATTGAAATGGGTAAAATTTACGGTTTAAATACTTGGGGTTTATTTTGGCGAATTATTCTCCCAGGGGCAATGTCTTCAATTTTAGTTGGTGTGCGGTTCTCTTTAGGGATTATGTGGTTAACACTGATTGTCGCAGAAACAATTGCTGCGGATTCTGGGATTGGTTATATGGCAACAAATGCTAGAGAATTTATGCAAACTGACGTTGTAGTTTTAAGTATTTTAATATATGCCTTGTTCGGCAAGCTGGCTGATATAGTTGCTAAAACTTTAGAAAACTACTGGTTGCAATGGAATCCCAGTTATTTGAAGGGTTAATCTACTCATACTCGATAGAGTTACAGTATTTTTTGTAAAAGTATTGCTTTTCTTGATTCTTTTGTGTAATACTCTTGAGTATTACCCAAATAGTACGGTTTACCGATAGAGTTAACGTAGTTTTTGATTGAAAAATTTTACACTTAAGTATCATGCAAGTTCTTTGGTTTATTCCCACACATGGCGATGGACGTTATTTAGGAACTGCTACAGGTGGTCGTTCAGTTAACTTTGATTATTGGCGACAAATTGCCCAAGCGGTTGATCAATTAGGGTTTACAGGGGCTTTATTACCCACAGGTCGTTCTTGTGAAGATGCCTGGATTTTAGCTTCAACTTTGGTAACGCACACTAAAAAAATGCGGTTTTTAGTAGCAATCCGTCCGGGGTTAATGTCGCCAGGAGTAGCAGCAAGAATGGCAGCAACTTTTGATAGAATTTCTGGCGGAAGATTATTAATTAATGTCGTGACTGGTGGTGATCCTGTTGAATTAGCTGGTGATGGTTTGCATCTTGGTCATGATGATCGCTATCAACTAACTGATGAATTTTTAACAGTTTGGCGAGAAATTGCTGGAGGTGAAATTTCTAATTTTGAAGGTGATTATCTCAATATTAAAGAGGGGAAAATCCTATTCCCTAATATCCAAAAACCTCACCCACCTTTGTGGTTTGGTGGTTCTTCTCCCATTGCTCAAGTAATTGCTGCCAAGCACGTTGATGTTTATTTAACTTGGGGTGAACCACCTCAACAAGTAGCAGAAAAAATTGCTGCTGTGAGACGTTTGGCACAAGCACAAGGCCGAACATTAAGCTTTGGTATTCGTCTTCATGTCATTGTCAGAGAAACTGAAAGTCAAGCTTGGGATGCTGCTAATGATTTGATTCGTTATGTAGATGATGCAGCTATTAAAAAATCCCAACAAGCTTATGCCAGAATGGATTCAGTTGGACAAAACCGCATGAAGGAATTACATAATGGCAGTCGGGAAGCATTAGAAATTAGCCCTAATTTATGGGCAGGAATTGGTTTAGTTAGAGGTGGTGCGGGAACTGCATTAGTAGGTGATCCCGATACTGTTGCTAAAAGAATGCAGGAATATGCGGACATAGGAATTGATACTTTTATTTTCTCTGGTTATCCCCATTTAGAGGAAGCTTATCGGGTAGCAGAATTGCTTTTTCCTCGTTTACCTTTGGATAATTTACCAACAATAGAACCACAATTATTAAGTCCTTTTGGTGAAATTGTTGCTAACCGGGAATTTCCTCAACAGCTTCAAGAACAACTTAGAGAAACAACAGTAGCCACCGTAGATTAGTTGAAAATTAATTCAATCAAGAGGTTTTTGTCAGATGACTTATATTTTAGCGATCGCTGGTAGTCCTTCTCATCCTTCTAGAACCTATGGAATTTTAGAATATGCAACTCAAATTCTTTCCCAACAAGGTTTAGAAACAGATATTATTTCTGTACGGGATTTACCTGCGGAAGATTTAGTTTATGGACGTTACAATAGTCCAGCTTTAGAAAAACCAAAAGCACTACTAGAACGAGCTAGTGGGGTAATTATTGCTACGCCAATTTATAAGGCTGCATATACTGGGTTACTCAAATCTTTTTTAGATTTATTACCACAAAAAGCTTTAAATGGTAAGGTTTTATTACCATTAGCTACTGGTGGTACAATCGCTCATTTATTATCAATAGAATATGCCTTAAAACCAGTTTTAGGTGAATTAGGCGCAAGACATATTTTAAGTACAGTTTACGCAGTAGATAAGCAAATTCAAATTCAAGCTGATGGTAGTTTGCAATTGGATGAAGAAATTGATCAACGCCTCAAAGAAGTTTTAACAGAATTTATCCAAGCTGTTAATAAGTCTCAACCTGATGTCAAAGAATTAGCATATAGTAACTAAAGGTATCTATGAATCAATACTCTGATTTACTATCGGAACTCTCTGATTTTCTTTATCCTCGTAGTCCTTATTATGGAGATTTGAAGTCAGAACATTTAGAATTTAATGCTCAACTTCAAGATTTTTCGCAACGAGTGAGCTATATTTCTGGTCTACAAACTGGTGGTAAACTTTCCTCAGAAGAGGCTTATAAACAAATACATATTCTCCT
>NZ_JADEWA010000228.1:0-8590 GCF_015207865.1 Dolichospermum sp. LEGE 00246 | reverse complement strand
GGTTAAAACCGACTAGGAATTAAAGTTAGAGACTTCCAAGAAATAAATTATCCTAAGAAACGAACCACAGAGGCACAGAGTACACAGAGAGAGAATTTCTGCATCAGTTTTGGGACATTTTTTTATTTGGAAGTCTCTTATCAATTAATTTGATTCTGCCCAATTTTTTGCCCAATTGAGAGTTTGATGAACTTCTTCCAGGGTTGCAGCTTCACAATAAAGGCGTAAAACTGGTTCAGTGCCGCTAAATCTAATCATTAACCAACTTTGATCAGCTAGTCGGAATTTATAACCATCAATTGTTTGACAACCGATGACTTCTTTACCCGCAATTTCTGTTAAAGGTTGGGATTGCAACTGTTTTAATAGTCGCCCTCTGACTTCCATATTTGCTAAAGGTAAATCAATCCGATCATAGCTGGATGAAAAACCAGTTTGTTGTTGTAAATAGCGATAATATTCACCTAAATCCAACCCTGATTCTACCACTGCTTCTAATACATAAAGTGCCGATAATAAAGCATCGCGTTCGGGAATATGGCTACCATAACCAATCCCACCGGATTCCTCACCACCTAGCAATACCTGGGTGGCTAACATTCGGTCAGCAATGTATTTATAACCTACTGCTGTTTCATGGATAGAAAGGTTATGTAATGCGGCTACACGGGGCATTAAGTCCGAACCGCTGACAGTTTTGACGATTTCGCCCTGAAAGTTGCGGCGCAGGGTTAAATGGTCAATTAAGATGGGAATTAGGATTTGGGAACTGAGGAAATTAGCATCTTGATCTACGGCGGCAATGCGATCGCAATCTCCATCAAATACCAAACCCACAGTTAACCCGGTTTTATGGGTTTGCCGATGGGTTTTCATAACTGTAAATAGTCGGGAAAGATACTTTGGTAAAGGTTCAGGCGCACCACCTTCAAATAGAGGATCACGGTCGCTATTAATTTCCTTAACTTGTTCCCCTAATAATCGGGCTAATCCTCCAGCCGCTGCCCCGTGCATGACATCCACAAATATTGTTAACTTGCCAGTTGCGATCGCTTCTTTGATTTTGTCGATATCAACTTTAGCGGCTAATGCTTGACAATAACTCGGCCAAGGATCAAAGGTTTTTTCCTTACCTGGAATCACTGCTGGGGCAACTTTTTCTGATAATAAAGCCTCTATCTCTTGAGTAACTTCCGGTGGTACTGAACCACCAAAAGCACTTTTAACTTTTAATCCTAAATATGCGCCAGGATTATGACTAGCTGTGACAACTAATGCCCCTAAAGCCTTGAGTTCTTTAGCCGCCCAACTGTAAGCCGGAGTGGGGGCAAAGGTTTCGCTAAACAGGACATCAAAACCCACTGCGGTGACAGCATTGGCAACCACACGGGCAAACTCTTCCGCCATAAATCGGCGGTCATAACCGATAATAATCGTTCGGCTACCCACTTGGGAAAAGTAAGTATTATGTAAAACTTTGGCTGCTACGGTTGCGACTAATGCCAGACGTTCAAAGGTAAACTCCTCACCTATCACACCCCTCCAACCATCTGTACCGAATTTGATTGGGTTAGTTACAACTGACATAAAAATATCCTAAATTTCTCACTGAGAATTTTAACATTAGTCAGTTGTCAGTTGTCAGTTGTAATAAAACTCTTCCTCTATTACCAATTACCAATTACCAATTACCAATTCCCTATTCCCTATTCCCTATTCCCTTTAACTTAACAAAGAAATTGCTATTGGTAAAATCCGATGTTCTTGGATTTGAATTCTCGCGTGTAGTGTTTCTGATGTATCATCTGGTAAAACGGGAACAGCCGCTTGAATTAAAATTTCGCCACTATCAACTTCTAAAGAAACAAGATGTACAGTACAGCCCGTAATTTTGACTTTAGCGACTAAAGCCTGTTCTACAGCTTGCACACCCTTAAAACTCGGTAATAAACTGGGATGAATATTAATCATCCGATTAGGAAAAGCGTCAATTAAAACTTGTGTGACTAATCGCATCCATCCCGCCATAATCACAAATTCTACATCATACTGCTGTAGTGTTTGGGCAACTTTATGATCAAACTTTTCTCGATTTTTGTAGTCCCGATGATTTAACAATACAGATTCTACACCCCAATTTTTAGCCCTGACTGCTGCTTTCGCATCGGGATTATTGTAAATTAAAACTTGAATTTGGGCGTTAATTTTACCATCGGCAATGGCTTGGGCAATTACTTCAAAGTTACTACCATTGCCAGAAGCCATAATTCCTAGTTTCAAAGGCTGATTCGAGGAAATTTGGTGATGATAAATATCAGGATAAATGAGACTGTCAGTAGTATTTATTGGGGAATCGTAAATCATAGACAATAATTATTTTCACAAAATTTTTTAAAGTCGAGAGTTTCAGATCCCCGACTTCTCTAAGAAGTCGGGGATCTTGTTAATAATCATCTAAATCAAATTAATCAAACAAATCATAGTTCAGACGTTATTTAAAATTCTCGTCTTAAGAAAATAATAATGGCGATCGCTAACAACATAAAACTGTAAAGTAAACTATAACCTGCATTGGCGACTAATGTGATTGGATCAGGTAGTGCTTGTAAACCGTAAACAGCATCATTCTTTAAATCTAGTCTAGATAAATCTGGCAAGATTAGATATAAACTTTGGGTAATGCGTTCCATCCCAGGATTCTGACTTAATTTACCTAATGCCACTAAATCTTGAGTAACATTCCCCATTAAATACACTGCAAATGTTAGGGATGTAGCTATTAGTGAACTGGTAAAAACGCCCAAAGTAATGGCTACGGCAGTAATTAAACATAATTGCAAAAATAAGAATAGCGTAGCCAAAAAAATGCTAATAATTGGATAGGATACTTGACCAACTTGTAAGAATCCTAAATAAATTATTGTCATTGCAGTAATGAGGACACCGATAACTGCTGATAACCCTAAATATTTACTAGCAATAAATTCACTGCGGCTGATGGGTTTGGCAATTAATACTAAAATGGTGCGTTTTTCAATTTCTTTGTTAACTAATCCTGTGCCGATAAATATAGCGACAATTAAACCAATGACGTTCATTGTTGCCAAACCAAAGTCCAAAAATATTTTATTACTGGTGGTGCCGGCAAATTCGGGAATGGCACGGAAGGCAATAGCCAGGATGATAGCATAAAAACCGATGATGTACAGAATGCGATCGCGGATCACTTCCTGAAATACATTCTTAGCCATGACGACAGTTCTAATTACATTCATAGTAATTACTTCTTCCTTATTGTTGTGCTGGTGGAGAACCCATGATAAATTTACTTGTGCGATCGCAAGTCACACGGGCAACGGTATCTTTATTATCTGTTTGTTTACCAGAGTTAGATGGTTCTATCAAACAAGATTTTTTCCAGTAATATCCTTGAGAGTTGGCACTTGGACCACCCCAAATTGTCAAAATATCTAGCCTATATCCATATCCAGGCTTGATATTGACTACACGGGGTTCAACTCGCCATAGTAGTCTTTCTTGAGATTTACCTAAATTACTATTAATCGTTCTTCTTCCCAAGTTGCCTAGTTGCTGATTAGCTTCTAGTAACCATTTTTCTACTTCACCCCAAGGTTTATTGGCAAGTTGTTGATTAACTAAAGGTTGTAATTTATTTAAAATCAAATCACCAGTTTTTGGCTTTCGTGCTGGTGGTTCTAATCTAATCACAAAAGCACTTTTCTGGAAATTATCTGCTCGTAAACTGGGATATTCTTTTAACCATTTATCTATCACAAAGTAAAACTGAAGCCAACAACTAATTAGCATACACCAAGCTAATAAAACTACAACTTTTTGACGATCTTGCAATTTAGGAAGTTTGGCTTTTGCTGATTTTCCACCTGTGCCTTCAAAGAAATTAGGTATGGCTGTAACTATGGCAGCTATGGTTGGACAAATAACTATCGTATTCGATGTTAATACACCTTCTTTGTGTCCAAAGGCAAAGACGCTCACTAAAAAGCCTGTGATTACTGCCCCAACTGGCATAAAAGTTCCGGGAATTCTTAAAGGATCGTCTGTGGTATACCAAGTTGTTCCTGCTAATAAAAATAACCAACCACAAAAGGCAATAATATCCCTAATATACCCTACGGCAAAATATGATATTCCCCAAGAAAAAACACTCAAATAGATAAATGTTTGCCATGAGTATGCTTTGGCTGGTGTCAGAAATTTTTGCACTCCTGCAAATAAATCCTGAATATATTTAAATATGCCACCTATTTCCTTCAATAAAAAGTTCATGAGATTACCTCTAATTAATGCAATGATGAATATTGATCATTTTACCGAGAGCGAATTAATATGATAAAGGTTATGGCACTGTAACTGAGTGAATTTGCTATTAATGTTGCCGTGATTAAATTAGTATTCTGCAACTTAGCTATATTGATATAACTAGCTCTTTGCTGTGAAGAAATGGTTTCTGGCTGGGTGTTTTTTCCGCCTTCACCCATAAAAATGATGAGGATCTTCATCAATAAAAATTTAACTAAGAAAGTCGCTATGAAAATAGTAAATGATAATACAATTATCATTGTACTAATGCTAGAAGCTTTAATCTTATTGAAAAATACATAATTAATCAATTCGGCTTTGATCGGGATAGGTAACATTGGTTCGACTGTGAAAAACACAATCCAGCCAATGACACTCGAAAAAACATTTAAGGCAATGGCATAAAAAATGCTGGTTCTTTTATCAAACTTTAACCATTTATGAAGAACATAGGCTTCTATGGGAATGGCAGTTAGTAAGAATAATATTTCAAAAAATATCGCCCCAATAGGCAAGATTATGGGTAGTGATAATTCATCAGACATAATGGTAACAACAAGAAAATTTTAGGAGTTAGTTATATCCCCGACTTCTTCAAGAAGTCGGGGATCTGGAGATTACGTTTTTTTGACTTAGTTGTACAGAGTATAACTGAAAGAATACGGATAATCGGCAATTATCTCATTGTTCTGACATTTATGATCTGAGTGTGACAGGATATTTAGATTAATTTTATTAATACATCTATCAAACTTGAATACGCAAATATACAAACCGCCCACCGCAGGGCGGAAGTCAAAAGTCAAAACCAAGACAGGATAGGCTTTTTAATGATTTGGGATAGTTGATTTATTTATGCCCTGCCGCACTAGATTCTAGTTTCGTTAAGATAGAGAATTGCTACTTTATAGCTTTTCAAAAGATGACAAGGAACGGTATCGGTATTCGCACAGCGCAAGTCCGTTCTGAGCGGCTTACGGGTCAAATTCACGTCTATGATGGTATTGGGAAAGGTAAGTCCCAAGCGGCTTTAGGGGTGGTTTTGCGCTCTATTGGGTTGGGAATCAATACACCTAGTGATTCTAGCCGGGTTTTATTGTTGCGGTTTCTGAAAGGGCCAGAACGGGATTATGATGAAGACGGAGCGATCGCTGCATTACAGCGCGGTTTTCCCCATTTAATTGATCAGGTTCGCACGGGGAGAGCCGAATTTTTTGGTCATGATCAAATTACAGCTTTTGATCGAACAGAAGCTGCGCGGGGTTGGGATGTAGCCAAAGGGGCGATCGCTTCGGGGTTGTATTCAGTAGTTGTCCTAGATGAAATTAACCCGGTTTTAGATTTGGGTTTGCTGTCAGTGGATGAGGTAGTCAATACTTTAAAATCTAAACCCCAAGAACTGGAAATCATCACCACTGGACGCGCAGCACCGCCACAATTATTGGATATTGCGGATTTGCATTCGGAAATGAAACCCCATCACCACCCCACAGCCGCAGAACTTTTCATTGAAGGCATTGAAATTTATACAGGTGCAGGTAAGGGTAAATCTACCAGCGCTTTGGGTAAAGCTTTGCAAGCAATTGGTAGAGGCATCAATCATCCTGGTTCTACTCGTGTATTAATTATGCAGTGGCTCAAAGGCGGTAGTGGTTATACTGAAGACGCAGCGATCGCCGCCTTACAACAATCCTATCCAGAAATTGTAGATCATCAACGCTGTGGACGGGATGCCATTGTTTGGCGGAATTCTCGTCAAGATTTAGACTATATAGAAGCAGAAAGAGGTTGGGAAATTGCCAAAATTGCGATCGCCTCTGGTGTCTATAAAACGATTATTCTCGATGAACTCAATCCCACCGTTGATTTAGAATTGTTACCTGTTGATCCCATTGTTCAAGCCCTGCTACGCAAACCTCGTGATACAGAAGTGATCATCACAGGTCGCTGTCAAAACCAACCCGCTTATTTTGATTTAGCTAGTATTCACTCTGAGGTTTACTGTCATAAACACTATGCAAATCAAGGCGTAGAATTGAAGCGCGGAGTTGATTTCTAAAGATACAGCGGTTTTCAGTTATATGAGTTACATCTTAGCCTCCTCCTCGCTTGCGGGGAGGGGGTTGGGGTCATTGGACTTCATAACATCGGTAAGTGCTGTATGGGCGGGGTTTTCCCGTCCTCACTCAAATAACGGCTACCATGATGGTAATAAAAGCTCTGGTTTCATCCTGTTCATCCTTTAATCCTGGACATCCTGATAGCGCAGCGTGGCGTTAGCCATTTCTGACAATTTACCTAACTACCAACTTACATTAATAGTAAATTTACAAAATTCAATAAATATCTATATTCTCAATGAACCCCAAATATCCTATACTGAATCTTACCTATGAATAACTAAACCCCCATTTCTGTACTTCTGAAATCCCTGAAAATTATGGCGATTATCTCCTCCAAAAAACAGCCTCCAGAACCCAACGGAGAACCCAAAAAGCAACGGGAATCAGCCAAAGTACCCCCCGCAGAAAATCTCTTGCAATCAGAAGCTGCCATTAATGAACAAGGGAAACCAGAAGAAAATATTCGTCCCCAGCGCTTTGCTGACTACATTGGACAAAAGGATTTAAAGGATGTCTTAGATATAGCCATTAAAGCCGCTAAATCTAGGAATGAGGTCATGGATCATTTGCTGTTGTATGGACCACCAGGTTTAGGTAAAACCACAATGGCGATGATTTTAGCCTCAGAAATGGGGGTAAGTTGCAAAATTACCAGCGCCCCAGCTTTAGAACGACCACGAGATATCGTGGGGTTATTGGTGAACCTGAAACCAGGAGATGTGTTATTTATAGATGAAATTCATCGGTTATCACGGATGACAGAGGAAATTCTCTATCCAGCAATGGAAGATTGTCGCCTAGATATTACAGTAGGTAAGGGTTCTAGCGCCAGAATCAGAAGTATACCTTTGTCTAAATTTACCCTAGTCGGGGCAACAACCCGCGTCGGAGCTTTAACTTCCCCATTGCGCGATCGCTTTGGCTTAATTCAAAAGTTGCGTTTTTATGAAGTCGCCGAACTTACTCAAATTGTGGTTCGCACTGCCGAATTATTACAAACTTCGGTTAATTTAGACGGGGCTACAGAAATAGCCAAACGTTCACGAGGAACACCAAGAATAGCTAATAGACTACTAAAAAGAGTCCGTGATTATGCAGAAGTAAAATCTTTTATAGAAATAAATGAAACTGTTGCAGCGGAAGCATTGCAGCTATTCCAAGTTGATCCTTGCGGTTTAGATTGGACAGATAGAAAAATGCTCAGTGTGATTATTGAAAACTTTAATGGTGGTCCAGTCGGTTTAGAAACTATCGCTGCTACCACGGGGGAAGACACCCAAACCATTGAAGAAGTTTATGAACCATATTTAATGCAAATAGGTTATTTAAGTCGGACACCCAGGGGGAGAATAGCGACTAAAGCAGCCTATCAACACATGGGTTTTAAACCCCCTAATGAACAGTTATCATTACTCTAGCTTAATATCCCCAACTTCTTAGAGAAGTCGGGGATATTAAAAGATATAAAAATACTAATTTAGTCTAAACTCCAGTTACTACTGGCTGTTGATTGGTAACAGGAGCAAAAATATCTTCGTAACTTGGGAAAATTTCAAATACTGAATCAAGCTGGGTAAGTTCCAAAATCAACTTAACTGGAGCTTTGACATTGCAGAGAACTAACTTGCAACCAGTTTGACGCGCTGATGTAAGTCCCTTAACGAGGGGGACTAATCCAGAACTATCCATGAAATCTACATTTGCTAAATCTATAACCCAGAGTTGGTGATGCTGAGGTTTAATAGCAGCCATCTGTTCGCTCAAGACTGTACCACTATCCAGGTCTATACTACCTTGGGGTTTGAACAAAATCACTTGGCGTTCTTGTGTAAGAGTCATAAATTTAACTGAGTATTTAAAACACAAAAGAAAGGGCAAACTGACATCCATACTGTTTATAATTCAACCGCATAATGACTGTTTTCGCAAAGTTTATGAGAATTAACAGCAGGACAGTGGAGAAAAAAATTTTCAGTATTTATGCCGTATAATTTGTTGATATGTCCTTCTAGTATAAGCATAATTTACCGCTAATTTCGGTAACAAACTTATCATTATCTAAATTATCTATAGCAATCTGGTTTGATTCCTGAAATTACTCGTAGGGGAGTAGGGGAGTAGGGGAG
>NZ_JADEWA010000227.1:0-8599 GCF_015207865.1 Dolichospermum sp. LEGE 00246 | reverse complement strand
CAAAAACCTAACCCCCCTGCCCCCTTCCCTACGAGGGAAGGGGGTTTTCAAAGCCTCTCCCCGCTTCGGGGAGAGGTTTGGAGAGGGGTCTGTTTATACATTAAAAACTTTTCAAACACCCTCTAAACACATAACTGGTTCCAAATATTTGCAACAGTTAGGTTTAATGACTTTTACTATTAAATCTTCATATTTTCAAGGAAAAACAAGTTATGAACAGCAAAAATTTGATTTATGGTTTGATTGGGTTAGTAAGCAGTAGTGCTATGAGTGGATTATTAATTATCAGTAACACACAAGCACAGAGTCCCAATTCTGAACACAATTCTCATCATTCATCTAAACAAGCTAATCCCCCAAAAAAAGGAATGATGATGCAAACAGATCAGCATTTCATCGAAATGATGATTCCGCACCATCAGCAAGCAGTAGAAATGGCTGATATCGCATCAACTCGCGGACAACATCCAGAAATTAAGACCCTAGCAGTTGCTATTAAAAAAGACCAAACCCGCGAAATTGAACAGATGAGAACCTGGTATAAGACATGGTACGGTAAAGAAGTACCTATAATGACTATGACTGATCAAGGAATGATGGCAGGTCATGGGAATATGTGTCAACAGATGAATCCACCAGAGACGATGGAAATGCCGATGAATGGTAAAATGCACTGCATGAATATGGATTTAGAAACATTAAAAAATGCACCAGATTTTGATAAAGAATTTATTCGTCAAATGATTCCTCATCATCGTATGGCTGTCAAAATGTCACAGATGATTGTTAAAAAAACTGCCAAACCAGAAATCCGTAATTTAGCTAGGTCTATCATTAAAACTCAAATGGCAGAAATTAAGCAAATGCAGCAATGGTATCAAAGTTGGTATAAGTCAAAGCCTGTATAAACCATTGTGGAAGCCGGATATTGCGCTTGATTTATAACCGTTACGGTTGGTTGTATGAAGAATTTTAGCAGTTCCAAATTGGAGAGACTGAAAAACGAACGTACCTTGATTTTTTCAGCCTCCCTAAAATTAACTTAATTCTAATAAACCTTGATAGCCTGTAACAATACGATTACCATCTTTGAGAATGTGGACTTCAATTTGATCACTAGCCCAAGTAATTTTGTCTGCAAATTCTGGATTAAAGATATTGACTTTTTGATTACTAGAAGAAACGGGAGAATCAGGAGAATTAATTGCTAGAGATTTGACAAAAGGACCATCAATCAAAATATCTAATTCTGCCAATAATTCTTTTGCACCGGGAGGTGCGGAATCAGATTGTAATTGTTGAAGAGTGAAACCAGTAAAAGACATGACATTTAAACCCGCTGCTTTTAACTTTTTGGCTAAAATTGTTAGTGCAGGTGCTTGCCAAAATGGTTCACCACCGGAAAAAGTTACACCCGTATTCTGGGGATTTTTGAGAATACTTTCAGCGAGGGTATCAATAGCAACTAAATCATTAATCTCAAATGCCCAGGAGTCGGGATTAAAGCAACCAGAACACTCACGGTTACAACCTTGTACCCAGACAACAGCCCGACAACCGGGTCCATTAACTTCTGATTGGTCAACATAACCCATAATGTTCAAATAACCGGGGGGAATGTCCGCGAGTCCTAGAGATGGGTTCATGGGCTTAGTTTCCATCTTTTCTCAACTCCTTTTCAACTTTTCCTATTACTTGCTAATATAGCGAGACTCTGAAAAAGTGTGGAGAAAGAAAATATAAGCTTTTTGAAGTTTGATTATTTTGTGCAGTTAACCTTTAGGTTTTTTTAAGCTTTTGCCCAGGAGGGGATGAATGAACGCGCAGCAGAGATCGCATGAAAGAATGCAAATATCCTGTGGCTGGCTTGACCATGATCCCGGCATTTTTGCAGGTCGAAAGACCGTAATTCTTTTTCGATGACGTTTTCGACATCAGCAGCTAAATTTAACCTACCTTCATTGAGATAACATTCGGTGAGAAACAGTAATTTCTCAACATTAATTTCATTGGTTTCCCATTGAATTTCAATAGGAAACTCATAATTTTTTTCTAATGTTCCCCCACTGTAAACGTTTTCCATGAGTTTATTGCCGATAATATATTTAACTTTATGGGTGTTAGCCAGTTCTATTAAATCATCAGCAGTTGGCTTCAATCCCAGACGACGACGGAAAACGGAATCAATAATTTCATACTTACTATTGTCTGGAAATACTGTGACAACCACAGCCGCAATTCCTTCTGTATTTCCATAACATCCGATGATGTTTTGACTTTCTTCACCGTGAACAAATAAGATATCCATAATATGCACTAACTGAATTAATAATAGGGAATCGAGTTGATAAGATTCTCGCAGATGAGACACAATACTTGTCGGTCAAGGAAATGTAGGTTGGGTTTCGCTGTCGCTCAACCCAACAAAATCCCTGATAATATTGAGTTATGGCTGATGCACCCGGCGATCGCGAAGCGCTGCTGCAAGCAGTTCGCAGGGATACGCCACACTATGGCTATAATCTATCAGACTTTTTTCCAAAATTGTAACTTTGTTCAAAAAAAAAGCACCTTTTTATCAATAAGTTAATTTTAGATTAATTACAAACTAAAATCTATTTCTTTAGATAGATGAAAGGGCAGATTTTATTTTGTTTAATCAAATGTTGCTCAATTAACATATTTTTGACATCTCGTCGCAGGAGTCAGATCCCCGACTTCTCTAAGAAGTCGGGGATCTTATTTATTGTTCTGAATAAGAAATATTAATCAGATGTCGTTCTGCACCTGCACCTAAAACCTAGCGAAGAGTTGTGAAAAACCGAGGCCAATTGTCTGTACCATTACCAAAATATTCTACTGCAACTTTCTCTTCTAAACGATTTATATCAATTGTCTCATCATCAAGTTCTTTTTCTATTTCGTCAATTACAGCTAATCGTAGATTCTTTAATCTTTGAACATTAAGTTCCAGGGTATCAATAGTAAATTGAACATTTTCTATAGGAATACCAGAATCTTCACAAGCTTTTTTATCAGGTCTAATTTCACCATCTTTACTACTGAATTTAAATAGACGTAATATTGGTAAATTGAGAGGATTTAATAATCTACCATCAGGTATAAAACCATCTTTTTTGTGACCACAGCAACGGGAATATTTGAGTAATTTTGAATTTTGCTCATGATCATCTTCTACTCCACCTGGAGGACGACAGATACCTAACATATTTTGCCAATCTAGATCATGATTATTTTCTTTTGTTGATTCTTTACAGGGGATAAAATGCTCAACAGAGCGATTGTTTTCATGAATAGACATTTCACAATAAGCACAAAGTCCTTTTTGATCAGATGCTAAAGTTTTACGAATTGCATTTAAAGTTTCTTTATTCCTTTTTAAATCATTCCATCGTTTAAATTGAGAAGAAAATCGCTCTTTATAGTTTTTAAGTTCCTCTGGTTCTGGGGATTTCAGCACTTTTTTCACACCGCATTCCTCCGTTCCAGTTTGCGGATTTGCATATCTGCTCTAGTCATATCTGGATCATAAGATTCCCAGTGTTGTAATTCTTCTCTGAGGCGTTTTGCTTCCTCTAATTGACCATTATCAATTGCTTCAAAAAGCTGTGTCAGTGTTCTTGATTCTTCTGTATCTGGTCTTAAATCACTTAACCCTAAAACATATCTGACAATATCTGAACTTTTCATCCCCTTGGTAGGTGATGGACATTCCTTTATTTGATAATCTTCTAATATCTTCACCTGATTTTGTTTAACTGTTGTCACAACTTCGGGACTGTGAGTAGTGGCGATAATTTGAGTGTTGGGAAATACCTTTTTTAAATCAGGAATAATCTTTTGTTGCCAAGTTGGATGTAAATGCAAATCTAACTCATCAATCATCAAAATTGCTTCTGCTGCTAACGGGTTTTCCATATCTGGATTAGCTTGTGCTAACCGTCGCGCAAAATCCATTACCAAGGCTAACATATTACGATAACCTGCACTTAATTGACTTAATAAAAGTTCTCTTTTCTCTCCTGTTTCCATTGTCCACTCAACCATCAGTTTTGCAGATACAATCTGTGAGAAATAAACATGAGTATTTGGTGCAATAATACTAGAAATAGCATTTCGTACTCGCTTTAAATCAGGAAGTTCAAGATTAATATTTCCCTTCTCTTTTGCCTCTCTCAATTCTTGAAACTCACGCACAAAAAACCAATTAGCCATATCAGTGAAACTACTTGTTGCGTCAAGGGCATGATTTAGTGAATTAAACCTATTAAGAGATTGGTGTGAAATATTTTTAACATAGGCAATATCGTTTAAATGGCGATTGCCTTGATAATAAGCTAGGACAGACAATTCATCTATTCTAGAGCGCATTGCAGAATAAAGCTGCTTTGTTCCTTCTTGTGAAATAGACGAAGATGAGACACTTACATTTATCCTTTCGTTGTCATTGTCAGCAGGTGGTTTTTTGTAAACAATTGTCCAATCTGGAAAACCTGTAGTTGATACAGTGAACTCTGCCTGATTTCTTCGTTCATTATCCTTTTTTTGGACTGGCAAATCTCTTTGAAAAACAGGTGAAGCTTCTCGATATTTTTTGCCTACAATTTGTTGAATTTGAACTACATACGGATACATTGCCGCAGCAATACCATCCAATAACGCACTTTTACCTGATCCATTATTGCCAACAAAAATATTGATATCGGGATCTAAATTAACTTCCAAATGCTCGAAGCAGCGGAAGTTTTTGATAATAACTTTTTGAATGTGCATTGATTTATTTTTCTTGATAAAATTACTAATCTTCCTCTAAAGCTACAGGTTCGGTAGGATCATCATAACGGATCACTTTGCCACGTAAAGGATAAAGATTGGTATTTTGTGTTTCTAGAGATTTAATTTGATGTTGTGCGGTTTGAGGTTGTAAAATAATCACTTCCACAACATCACCAGCATGGAAAGGTAAACCTTTTAACACTAAAGTTCCATCTTCAGTTAAGGACGTTTCGATTTTATGAGCATTCATATTATCAACTTGGTGTGTTACAGTTGATTTTATTTTAACATATTACCTCATTACCGTTAATTGCATTTCTTTGGTGTTAATAATTCTAACTTATTCTCTAAAATCGTCCCTTTTAGATTTGCTCCCTGAAAATTTGTACCGCGAATATTTGCACCTTTTAAATTTGCTCCCGCTAAATTCGCACCTTTCAAATTTGCCCAACTTAAATCAGCTTCCGTTAAATTAGCTTCACTCAAATTAGCTTTCGATAAAAATGCGTTTCCTAAATGAGCTTTTGTTAAATTAGCCTTATGTAGGTTGGCTTGATAAAGTTGAGCAGTCATTAATTCTGCTTCATATAAATTTGCTTCACTCAAGTTAGCAGTAATTAAATTAACTGCCATCAAAGTTGCAAAACTTAAATTACTGCGAATAAGTTGGGCTGCGGCTAAATCAGCATTTTTTAGATTAGCATTTTGGAAATCTGTACCAATTAAATTAGCATCTGTAATCATAGTATTTTCCAGATTTGCACCACTGAAATCAGCACCAATAAAGTTGCCAAAACTTAAATTAGCCTGGCTTAAAATTGCCCCACTCAAATTAGCAATACTCAAATTAGCTTGACTCAAGTTAGCTTCTATTAACTTGGCTTGATAAAAAATAGCATTACTGAGATTAGCATGACTAAAATTAGTTCGTACTAATAAAGCATGAGCTAAATTGACTTTATTCAAATTTACCCCTTGGAGATTTGCTCCTCGGAGGTTTTCTCCTAGTAAATTTGCACCGCTAAGATCAATTTCAACTTGGGGATTTTTGTTTCTCCATTCTATCCAAGTAACTGCTCCTGAACGTAATACATTGAGATGTTGTTGATTTGCCATTTTTTGCTCCTTTAGGACTTATGCAAGTTTCACACTATTTCTTGTAGGGTGCGTCAGACTTGATTATGGGGTAAGAATAAACAGATTTTTAACATCTGACGCACCCTACTAATATGTTAGTTGCGTCAATCTTGTTCCTTATTCGTTACGCTTACCTTGGGGATTTTCCCTTCCAGGTGAGTTTTCAATTGCGGCTAAAGCGCCCGCTGCTCCTGCTAAAATATCCTGTTCTGAGCCACCTAAATAAAGTCTGCCAAAACTACCGACAGCTTGAACTTCGAGGATATTAATTTGCGCTGCTTTTTCTGCTTCATTAGCTGCTAGTGCTGCATAAGCGGCTGGTTCAACTTCCAATACATAGAGGGTTTGTCCTGCTAGTAGCAGTTGTCCTCGACGGGTACGGTTAATAAGTTGGGTTTGGTAAGCGTCAATATTGCGGATAATTTGGCTAGAAACTACACGAGGTTTGAGACATTCCTCTTTTTTTACGCCTAAAAATGCCAAAATCGCATCTCCAGCGGCTCGTGTTTCCCCTTGAGAGCCAGAATGCACTTCTAATAGTCCATATAGCCGTTCTACTACTTGCACTCCAGGACGAACGGAAGCGGATTTCAGGGCTACGTCGGTAATCTTGTTGATTTCGATACCAGGGGAAATTTCAATCCATAGGGATGTATCCCCCGGTAATGGTAAGAAACCCTGGGCTACTGTTCCCATGTATGCGGCGTGTTGAGGTTGCAGATTGTCTAGAAATACGAAACTGCGTAGTTCTATGCCCAAAGTCTTAATTCTCCAGTCATGAGGGTAAACATTTTGGATTTAGATCCCCGACTTCTTTGAGAAGTCGGGGATCTGCAATATATGAGTTTACCGTTAAAGTGGACTGGTTTGCTAATTGGTGATGATTAATTATTCGGCTGGAGGATGTTTTATTTATAAGTATTAATATGAAATAAGTCAGCCTTAAAGCCAAAATCTTCTGGATTAGAGACTTCCAAGAAATAAATTATCCTAAGAAACGAACCACAGAGGCACAGAGTACACAGAGAGAGAATTTCTGCATCAGTTTTGGGACATTTTTTTATTTGGAAGTCTCTTAGATATTTTAGATGCACAAAAAGGGTTTTACTACTGACCGCTGCTAGATTTTTCATGGGGTCTTTATGTCTAAGACTTTTATGAGATCACGGCATCTTTGATTTTTCGCTTTTTCAAAAAATTAGACATAAATGGCCGCTCAAAGAATAAGTAAAACCAGTAAGCGATAATGAGTGACATTACCGTTCCTAGTAAATAACATCCTGCTGCAAACATATCTGGTGAGATTGGTAGGTAAAACAGGAAGTAACGCACAAAAACTAAAACTGGTCCATGAGTGAGATAAAGACTATAGGAAAATGTTCCCAGGGCGATCGCTAAAGGATGTTGTAAGATCCGTAGGATTAAAGATGGTTTTTTGTCCTCTATTATTGACTTGGTTAAGGAAATAAATAGGCAAGCAAATGCTAAACCGGCAAAAGTTTGATTAATCCATATATGCAGTCCTAGCCGTCGCCATTCAGTGATGACAGCAAGACAGGTAAAGATAATAGCCAACCAACCCCAAGGTAAGGAATTTCTGATAGCTACTAACTTGGGTTTTTGGGAAAATCCAATATCTGCTGCTGCCATTCCTAAACAAAATATACATAAGAACCAAGGATTGGCTGATTCAAATAATCCATTCAACAAATATAGGGGAGTTAAACCAATTAAAAAGGTAATAATGACAATCCCAAATAATCCCAACCTTCGCCATATAGGTAACAATAATAACGGAAATAAAAAGTATATTTGCCATTCTGTGGCGACAGTCCAAATGGGTGGGTTAATAGTTAGATATGAGTTACTGTCAAGATTATGAACTAGGAGTAGTTTAAGCAAGACATCCAGCAAAGAAAATCTGGGAGAAAATGCTCCTAGTCCTGCTTCTGCATTCCATTGAAAATCCGTAAATTTTTCTAAACCCAAGATAATTGCTGTTAATAGTAAACAGATTAACAGTATTATATAGTAGGGTGGTAAAATTCGCCGCGATCGCTTCTTAATATAATTCATGAAACTTCCTGATAACTGACCATTTTCAGAACGCGCTACTGGCAGCATCAAAACATAACCAGAAAGAACAATGAAAATGACAACACTAAATGCACCATATTTCATGGTTTCTCCAAATAATGACCACATTATAGGCAATTGCCCTTCAATTGATGGTTCAATATGTACGAGGACAATATATAAAGACGCTAATCCCCTCAATCCGTCTAAATAAGGAAGATGAAGTCTCTTTTTAGTGGATTCTTCGATAATTTTAGTCATTCAACTAATCTCCTATGCTATTTTTGTACGGGCATTTCTTCTCTATTTGCATTTTGGGATTGCAAATTAATTATCAAGAAGAAATACAATATAAAGTTTTTCAAGTATTTGCAAAACCCACAACAATTTTAGGACTTACACAAAAGTCACAAAATATGAATGATTAAGGAACTAAATGACAATAAAAAAGAGGGTTTTGGAGATTTTTCACCTAAGCTATAAGGTTATCAAAATGCCTCTTAAATAGAGGTTATTTAAATGTTGTAGATGGCTATACAAAAGATGCTGATTGATTTGTAACTAAATTTGGTAATCCGCTATATGTACT